>JAJRRE010000193.1 GCA_024279745.1 Alphaproteobacteria bacterium | reverse complement strand
CCATTCACCATATGGGAGAGCTGGCTTTCATTCACGTCCAACTCCGCCGCAAGGTTCTTGCGAACAAATTTCCTGGATGCATAGCGATGGCCGAGTATGCCCGCAAGATGAGCCAGCTTTTCGCCAAAGTCTTTGTCTTTAAAATCGTCCTTCTTGCCCATGATAATTGGCCCAATCTAGCGTAAAATTGTTTTTTCGAAACTAGCGCGGGTGAAAACATCTGACAATTGACAAATGTTGACATTCGTTGCGCATAACGGGTTTCGGCGGAGTTGCGCAGTGCATTTTGGGGATGCAGGGGCGCTCATCACGTTGAGATCTGATATTTAAAACCGGCCCAATAATAGGGATGGCTGTAGTCGAGCTTGCTGGCGCCCAAGACCAGTCCACGAGACGTGCTGTCTTTATCCGCGCCGCCTTGGGCATCTGAAATTTGGGAAGGATGTCCGGTAATCATGCACCGCTGCGCCGCCGCCAGGGCTTGTTCTGGCCGCAGCACAGTCTGTGCAGCCATGGTTTCATAAAACTTATCCATCAAAATGGATGTTGCCATATCGCAGATCGGCCATAGCGCCGATAACACTGAGCGCACACCACGCTGCATCAATAGCGTTGTCAGGTCCTGCATTACTCCATCGCCGGCATCACGAACGGCAGTGCTGCAAGCCGACAAAACCAGAAGGGGAAGGCCTTCCCACTGAAAACGCTCTGCAAGAAGGTCGGCAACCGGCAACTGCCCCTCGCCAAGCGCCAGATGCGACTCGTAAAGCGACCCGGGCACGGCAATGAAGTGAGCAGCAATATGGAGCAGCGATGGCCGGGCGCTGAGGGTTGTCGCCAGGGCGGCTTTTGTGAAGTCCTTGTCCAGGAGAGGTGTTTTTGCCCCAATATGGCGCTGCAGTGTTTCCAGTTCCCGCTGGGCGAATAAAAGCGCTGGCAGGCTTCCATGCGGCCTGGTCGTTCCCATTCCAACAGGTGCGGACAACTCGCCGTCAGGAGTTTTCAGGTTGCGCACAGGACTGACCGGAAGATAAGAAATAACCCTCCGCTCGATGAGATAGTTTTCCCCGTCATGCAGCGCCGCAAATGGCAAATAGCTGAACGGGCCAGGCGCGACGATTTTGAGATGATCAACGCCCTCAAACTCCTGTTCGAAAGGCGCGATGATACTGTCATAGAGTTGACGCGCCGCATTCTTGTCTGCGTGGTTGGTTCGACTTAACCCGCGCCAAAAATTGTAGATCACATCCGATATCTGGGATCGCTTCAAGATCAGCGGGTCCCTGGCCGGGCCGGTCGCGCGATCCAGCAAAACAGCAAACTCCCTGTCGCCGGTCAGGATGCGCAGGACTGCTTCATTCTCGTGCAATTCGTTTGTCGGGGAGGGCAGCGGCACAGGATCATTGCGCACAGCCCACTTCCCAGAAGATATCCGCTCGAAAAGATCTTCGGCCTCATTGACCTGGGATTGAAAAGTCAGCCGGCAACGCGCCAGAAGGTCTTGATTTGCTTGCGGGGTCAGGCTGACAGATCTGTTCTGCTGCGCATTTGATTGCAGGCGGCGAACGTCATTGCGTAAGGTTCGCTCATTGGTTTGAAAGTCAATCGCGCTCCCGGGACTGGCGATATTGCGCAAACCGCGAGCCAGAATTGAAGTCGATTCGTGATCCGCTATTTGTTGTATCTGGTTTGCCTCAGCAAAGCGTTCAGCCTGAATCAACAAGTCTGTCAGCCGCCGCAGAGGCGCAATATGACGCTTAGTTAGCGTTTGTTGATCGGCAGGACTGTTCTTGAAACCGACAGCGGCGCGCTGTATCTGTTCCGCCGCCATCTTACCGAGGAAAATAGCGACATTGGGTTCACTCAAATGGCCCTTGATATCGCCAAGCGTGACCCAAAACTGATATTCGATTTCGTGGTCGTTCAGCGCCAAAATCTTGGCAAACAGGCCGAAAAGTGAGTTCAGGGCCTTGTCCACCTGCCCATTTTTCAACACAACGGATGACAATTGAACCTCAAGGCCGATTTTTGCCGGAGCAATGCCCAAAGCATCGGCGGGGACATCGTGTGCAAGCTGTTCTTGTAAAACGGATGCGGCCTCATTGTCTCGACCTTGATCAAGGAGGATCTGCGTTAGCTCAAGCAATATATCCCGCAGTTTAATGGGATCACCGCCCGCTTGTTGGCGCACCATGTCGAGCATGGTTGTCCAGCATGACAGCGCCTCATCATATGCCCCTCGCCGGGTCGCCATTGCTGCCTTAAGCCGGGTCTTACCGAGCCGAACCGAAAGCGGTAATTCGGTCTCCGGAATTTTTGAAAGAATATGCTCGGCTCGCACCAGTTGGTCGGGCTGGTCAAGATCGACAAACAAAAGCGCGGCATTCGTAATAGCAGCAGTCATGCTCCAGGGTGGCTCTGCTTCAGTTTCGAAAATACCGAGTGATTGGTCATATAGCTGCAGCGCCTCGCGAAACTGCCACAAGCGCTCGCAGGTCAATACCTTGGCATTGAGCCAGGCCAGCCGGTCGTTCACCGGGGTGCTATGGTCCGGCTCGGCATCTGCAAGAATTCGCGCCGCCCTCTCACAGTCGCCATCTTCCAGATAGGTCAATGCCAGACGCCGTTTCAGGGTATCGACATCATTTTTTCTCTTGATGTTTGTTGCGATTTCCAGTCCCAGAGCATAATGCTGGCGTGCGGACTGCATGTCACCGGTTTCAAAATAACACAGAGCGAGCGTTGTCAACGCAGTCAGCCGATAATCGGAAACCCTCTTTGTGTTGGACGCCGGCAGTTTCTCCAGGCCAAGTCTGGCATCTTCCAGTGCAGCGCCAGGGCCATCAAGGTTCCATTGTGAGATAGCGATGCCGGTATGCGCGCGAGCAATTTCTACATCATGAACCGCAGCTGTTTTGAGCCCGTGAATACCCCGCCGAAAGCTGCACAATGCCAAATCAAAGTCGCAGCAGTTATTGAAAACTCGGCCAAGCTTTATACGCAGACGCGCCGCTTCAATCCGCTCGTCGACATCTGCAAAATCAAGTTGTCGGAGTTGATGGCGCAGGTTTCTTATTTCGAACTTTAGCTTCACTGGATCGACGCGACCACTTCGGAAGAATTTATTGCAGTATCAAGGCTTGCGGCTTCCTGCTGGTTTAAAGGGCGTTCAGCTAAGCTTGCATGGCTCACACCACGATGTTGATGGGACTGATGTAAAACTGTTGGTCGAAAAATCAGAACGAAGACGCGGCTGTAAATCGCATCGATCTGAGAGCCTAGCATTTTGACTGCTTTGGTCAAAACCAGAAAAACGTAGGTAGTGTCTCAGTTTGAAATGTTCTTTTTTGTTCTTGGTGATTTTGATTACAAATCCCTATATGCTTAGCGGTAGGCATAGAGGAGAGTGCAGTTGTCGGCAAAGATCAAATCATTACTTATTCGATCCCTTTATGGCACGGGCGGTAGCATGTTCGCCATAGCACTGTTCTGTTGGCAGGTAGGTATAGACCAACATGATTCAGCATACATTGATGCATATTTGATAGCACTCTGTGTCGCATTTGCAATACATTTTACAATTGCTTTGGGTACTGGCCAAGAGGAGTCAGTTGATGGCTAAATCACCTAAGAAAAAACGTCCCAGTGATGTAGTAGGCAACGCAGTTCACGTTGCCCAGATTGCTACTGGTGAGATAGACCCAGCCGACGTTGATGACGACGGCAAGGACAAGGCTGCGCAGGAACTAGGCCGCAAAGGCGGGAAGGCCCGTGCCGCCAAGCTTACTCCACGTCAACGAGCAGAAATTGCGTCTGTGGCGGCATCGGCGAGGTGGAAAAAGAAAGATAATTAAGCAGCCTTGTCTTGATCATCGTCATACGACGCTTTGCGAATCTCAACATCTAAGGACAAATCCATTGGGAGATCTATCGGATCAACTTCAGGGTTTAGTTTACTCCAGTGCTCCATATCAAAGCTAAGCTGCAGTCCCTCACTGACCATCTGCTCTCGTCTATTCACACACGATTTCAGCATTTGGTTTCGTGTCGCGTCCTCAATGTTCACATAGTGAAACAAATTTAGCTGCCCGCTCACTGGGACGGCGTGATAGACGCGATACGGATGTCCCGTCTCGCTGTCATATTCTGTTTCCACCCGCGCGGCGTCAGCGAACTGTTTCGCGAGTAAGTCGATCTCTGACTTGGGCTTGGGCATGTCCCATCCCATAGACTTTGCAAAATTAGCGACTTTCCGCATATCGATTTCGCGCTCGCCAGTGGCGTCTTGATAGTGGCGAATGAAGCGCTGCATTTTTTGGTTTCGGCTCATCTTTTCATAACCTCCTACTGTCCGTCTATTGGTATGACGTCGCCCCATCCATCCGAAACCGCGTTCGGACAAACGATTGAGCGGACCTTCACTTGGTGTGTTCGGAAGCGGTCGTATCGGTCTGTAATTCTCTGCAATTGACCGGCAACGATGCCTGGATGTACGCCAACAACTTTTGCAAACCCTTTCATGTCACGCTCAGAAAATAGCGGCGCCTTTCTAGCAACGAAGGCATCCATCATCTTTTTCGGAACGCAAAACTCTTGAGCGGCCAAGTTTGCCTGCCGCTCTTCTTCCGCGATGTCCGCGCCAATTCCTGCCTTCTGGCCGACTAAATCGGTATCGAGCATTGCCTCTACGACGCCATGGCGCCTGAAAACGTGCTCTGCTTCATGTCGGAGAACAAACCAAAAATTATCGATCCGATCAAACCGCAACGACATTCCAATGACTGGTGATTTCTCATCGAGCCAAAAACACACGCCGTCAATTTTTGCAGCTGGAAGCGTTTCGCAAATCACAAATCTAATTCCACAATCAGCAAGAATACGAGGAATCTTGGCTGCCCCTTCAGCAGACTTCAGCAGCGCGCGACTGTCAGAAATAGCCCGCTTGGCTTTCGCGGTATTGTACGGCGGAACAAGCATATCAGAAGCGATGTGCCGAACGCGATACAACCAAGCGAGCTGAGGCGCGGTCGCCGTGCAATTAGCATCCGTTTTCTTTGCTGCATGAGGTAAAACTTCGATGTCTTCCGCCCGGTTCACGCCAAAAAAGCGTATCAAGCCACTCTCAACCGCTTCAGTGTCCCGGGAGTTATTTGCTCTCAACCAGCCCCGCTTTATCATATCCGCTATTGGCAAGTCGCCAAACAGCGCTGCTCGCGTTGCCCGTCCTGGGTCAGGGCGCGTCATGAAGCGGGCTTGAGCTAAATCAAAGCTTTGTTGGAGCGACATGAAGCGTTCCGCCTCCACACCGAAAACTTCCTCAAGCACGACTGCAAGATGGGCACCCACGGGTTGCTTATCCTTGGTAATCCGGGTCACGGCAGCATCGCTTACGTCCAAGACAATCGCTAACGCACGCTTTGTCCATCGACGCTCTTTCAAGAGGGCTTCGATAAGCTGTCCAGGGGTCTTGTAGGAATCTGATTCGTCCACCATAATGGCTAGATACTACAGTTTGCGAAATTATGCAAATTGATTAAAAGTACTTGACGGTAAGCATAATAGTTCATATATTAAGGCATGAACAAATTGCCCTTACATAAACGCGTCCAAATCCTTGCCATGCTGGTTGAAGGCAGCTCCATGCGGTCGATCTCCCGCGTGGTTGGTTGCTCAATCAACACCGTCACTAAGACCTTGGTTGATGCTGGCGAGGCTTGCGCGATATTCCATGATGAAACTGTACGGAATGTCACGGCATCCAAAGTGCAGTGCGATGAAATCTGGTCTTTCTGCGCAGCAAAGCAAAAGAATGTCCCGGCCATGAAAAAGGCCGTTAAGGTCGCTGGTGATGTTTGGACTTGGACCGCGCTTGATGCCGATAGCAAACTGATCATTTCCTATTTGGTCGGCGGTCGTGATGCTGGCTATGCAAATGAGTTCATGGGCGATGTGGCTTCACGTCTCGCCAATCGCGTCCAGATGACTACAGATGGTCATAAGGCTTATCTCGAAGCTGTTGAAGGTGCCTTTGGCGCTGATGTTGACTATGCCCAACTGATCAAGATGTACGGCAATGCACCAGAAAATATGAAAGGCCGCTACAGTCCAGCGGAATGCACTGGAATCAAGAAGAAGACAGTGGAAGGCGAGCCGAACGAAAAGCACATTTCAACATCCTATGTAGAACGCCAGAACCTAACAATGCGCATGTCAATGCGTCGGTTTACGCGACTAACCAATGCGTTCTCAAAAAAGATCGACAACCACATTCACATGCTGAGCTTGTACTTCGTGCATTATAATTTCTGCCGCATCCACAAGACGCTGAAAGTCAGCCCTGCAATGGCCGCTGGTGTGTCTGATGTGCTGCATGACATGGAGTTCATTGCAGGCTTGATGGATGCCCGTGCGAAGAAGCCGGGACGCCCCAAGACCTATAAGGCGAGCAAAGTTTCTGATTGACGAACACAGCAAAATGATTCATGATTCGTTCTCACTGGAGAGATCGGTTATGCCTCTACATTCATCATTGGCTATTGCAAATGAGTTTTTAACGCGCGCCAGAAGTAACGGGCGCAACTTAACGCAAATGCAAGTTCAGAAACTTGTATTTTTGGCGCATGGCTGGTCTATGGCTGTTACAGGT
>JAJRRE010000192.1 GCA_024279745.1 Alphaproteobacteria bacterium | reverse complement strand
TGAATCTGCCTATCAGTCTGTACCATATTCGCCAGTGGGAGGTTGGCGGCGGACATGTCCCTCGCCAATCTGGTCAGGTCCGGAAGGAAGCAGCCACAACGAGTTTCGACCTGGGTCGTTTGTCAGCCTCCTATTTCTCAAACCTGCATCTGCTTCAAACTGGGTCACCCTTCAGCCCAAACAGATCGTGCTTGATCGAGCATGATGGGTTGAATTGAGCACGAGAATACGAGGGTCGGAGGGCAGATGACACAGAAAAAGAAGCCAAACCAGTCAGGCAAAGCCGCGTCTGTGTTGCCGCAGGCCAGCGAGCCAGTTGCGGGCCAGCAATATGTCGTGCTGGCACGCAAATATCGGCCACAGACCTTTGACGATTTAATCGGCCAGCAGGCCATGGTCACAACGCTCTCCAATGCCTTTGCGACGGACCGCATCGCGCAAGGCTATATGCTGACGGGTGTGCGCGGCGTCGGCAAAACCACCACAGCGCGAATCCTGGCCCGCGCGCTCAATTATTCCTTGCCCGTAGATCAAGCAGCCGATGGTAAAGCGGTTGACCGGCCGACGATTGATATGCCGGTGCTTGGCGAGCATTGCGCGCAGATCATGGAAAGCCGGCATCCAGATGTTTTGGAAATGGATGCGGCGTCGAATACGGGCATCGATAATATTCGTGAGATTATAGAAAGCGCCCGTTATAAACCGATGGTGGCGCGCTATAAAGTTTATATCATTGATGAAGTACATATGTTGTCGAAAGGCGCGTTTAATGCGCTGCTGAAAACGTTGGAAGAGCCGCCAGAGCATGTGAAGTTCATTTTTGCCACGACGGAAATCCGCAAGGTCCCGGTGACCGTACTATCGCGCTGTCAGCGATTTGATCTACGCCGTGTCGATGTGCCGGCGCTGTCCAAACATTTTGCCATGATCACCAAAGCCGAAGGCGCGGCCGCCGATGACGAAGCGTTGAACCTGATTGCGCGCGCGGCGGAAGGGTCGGTGCGTGATGGCTTATCCATTCTCGATCAGGCGATCGCAATTTCCTTAGGCGAGGCAGCTCAGGGGACGGCGGCAGCGGGAGGTGTGAGTGCCGACGCGGTGCGCGCCATGTTGGGGTTGGCGGATCGCGGCCGGATTTTCGATCTGCTGGAAAATCTGTTTGGCGGCAAGGCCGGGGAGGCCTTGGAAGCAATGTCCGCGTTGCATCATGATGGCGCTGAGGCTGTGCAGATTTTATCGGATCTTGCCGAAGCGGTGCACGTCACAGCCCGCCTCAAAACAGTCGGTCCTGATGGCGCCGGAGCGGTATTGTCGGCAGAAGAAAAACGTCGTGCGGCGGCATTGGCGGAAAATTTGTCGATGGGTCTATTGTCGCGTGCTTGGCAAATGTTGCTCAAGGGCAGTGAAGAAACCGCGAAGGCGGCCAATCCGTTGGCGGCAGCGGAGATGGTACTGATACGCTTGGCCTATACGGCGGATTTGCCCAGCCCGGAAGAAGTCATCAAGACGCTGGGCGGCGGGGCACCACGCGGCGCTGCGCCGTCGGCGTCCCCGGCGCCTGGGTCTGACCGTGCGCCGCCAGGCGCGCCGCTGAATGTAGCTGCGCCCGATGGGGCCTCGAACCGCCCCCCCCTCGCGGCTAGTGCGCCGACGGGGTCAGGGCATCCAGGCAGATCGGCGTCCCAGCATCTGGATGACGCACCGCCATGGCGAGATGATCAAGAGGCTGAGCGGGCTGGCAGTGCAGACCTGGTCATGAGTGAGGCGGCGCCCGCGGGTGGATTTGAATATGATCCAATGCCGAAAAGTTTTGCCGATGTGATCGCGCTGGTCGCGCAGCACCGGGACATGAAGCTGGTGTTCGATCTTGAAGAGCAGGTGTCGTTGGTCAAATTTGAGCCGCCTAAAATTGATCTGCATTTATTGTCCGATGCCAATAAGGATTTGGGCAATCAGCTGCGTGAAAAACTCAACAGCTGGACCGGGCAGAACTGGATTGTGGCGCTGTCCAGTCAGGCTGGCGCACCGCCGGTCGGGCAGGTGAAACGGCAACGCCATGATGCACAGGCGCAAGAAATTAAGGCGCTGCCTGCAATCAAGAGCGTGCTTGACGAATTTCCTGGCGCCAAAATCCGAGACATTCGCGCCTTGCCCGGCCAGAGGGATAAGACGGATAAAGCCAAAAAACAGCAAGGCTAAACAAGGCTAAACAAGGTTGAACGGGCCGTGTTAAATGAGCGCTGCGCTCATGCAGTTGTGCAGGCTTTACGGTCATAGTTGCGCTTGAAATATTGTCTATCATTGGTGTGTTGAGCGCGCACGAAGTCGGCCCCCAGATCAGGAGACGAAGTTCCATGAATATCATGCAGATGATGAAGCAGGCTCAGGAAATCCAGGGCAAGATCCAGGAGGTTCAGCAAGAACTTGCCAATCAGGAAGTCGAGGGCTCATCGGGCGCCGGACTGGTCACGGTGCGTATGAATGGCAAAGGCGAGCTTCGCGGTCTGAGTGTTGATCCCAGCTTGCTCAAGGCCGACGAAGTGGACGTGATGGAAGATCTGATAATTGCCGCCCATACGGATGCCAAAGCAAAAGTTGAGACGCTGATGGCGGAGAAAATGCAGGACGTGACGGGCGGTCTGCCGCTGCCGCCGGGCTTGAAACTATTCTAGAGCAAGTCGGACACGGGTGGAATCAAATTTATGTAGAGGGGCTGCTCCCACGTCCTTGCCCAAAGGATCTGATTCACGATTTCGATAGAAGCCCTCGTGCACTTTTCATGTCTACGGCATGATTTGCATCGGCACGCCTACGACTAGACGTGAGTCTCTCTCGACCGAACACTCTCTAACGCTCTAACGCTCTAACGCTCTAACGCCCTAATGCCCGCCCGAAGAATGATGCGGCGGATGCGCGGGGTGTAGGCTATGTCGCAATCCAGTTGGTGACCCTGCAAAATGCAACCAGACCAAGCATGTCGGCAGGGCATGTCGGCAAGGCAATCAACCCCAAGCCGTGAATGCTTGAGGCCAAGGCCACTCGCCATGACGGGAGCAATGCTGTCTCAGTACAGCATCTAAATCTCAGCGGTACAGTGGTTAGTTTCCCACATTATTTCAAACATTTTGTCATTTCTGAGCAGTGTTGCTCTTGCGCAACGCGTCTCCGGGTTAGGAAATCTCGTTCATTGAAAAAATCCGATTTCCCTTTAACGTTCATATGTTTACGGAACATAAGGATATCTCAGTTTCTAAAAAAGGAGGAACCCGCTGAACGGACTTTATCCAGTGAACGTCGATCAGTGACCCGAAACGCAACAGTAAAAGGAATATTCGCAGGGAATTCTCCTGATCAAGCGAACCCTGGCGCGACAACAATTATAACCAGCGCAGACGTTATCGCTTCCGGTGCAGATTCCGTCGGCATAGGGGTGTTTGGCGGGTCCGCCAGCCGCTCCACTGTAACAGTGGAAGCAGGGGCAGCGGTCCAGGGCGGTAGCGGTAGTCGCGCGTTTGGCTTCAAAACTATATTCACCTCCACTCAACATGACGTAAATAATGACGGCATAATCGATTTCACAGAGTTTGATACGCAAGAGCTGTTTCAAGGATCGGCGGGTGTTTTATTTGTCGGCGGAACAAACAATGTGCTCAATAATGCCGGTACAATTTCTTCGTTGAACGGGATGGCGGTTACAGCCTTTTCTGGTGATATTTCAAATGAGACTTATGACTGGAATAATATCGACTGGGCGACCCTTGGCCCAAATGAAGAGCCCGCCCGTATCACGGAAGTTATGACGTTCCTGCCGACCAATGATACAGTAAACAATACCGGCACCATCAATGGCAATGTGGCTCTGGGGGACGGCGTGAATGTTGCGAGCAATAGCAGTACCTTGAATGGCACGCTCACCACCGGAACAGGCGCCGATACATACGAGAACAAAGGCACTCATATCGGTGATGCCAATTTGGGCGGCGGCGCAAACAAATTCACTAACTACTTAGGCAGCGTGTTCAGTGGCTTGTTTAACTCCGGCAGCGGAAGTGATGCAATCGACAACGCCGGTGTTATCAACGGTGATGTCAATACCGGTGGCGGTGACGATGCGATTGTTAATACAGGAGTTATGATCGGCTCGGTTGATATGGGTGCTGGAACAAATAGCTTTGCTAATAACGCAGGTGCTGTGTTTAATTCTGGTGCCACAGTGAAGCTGGGTGCCGGCAATACCATGACCAATGCTGGGACGTTGTCGCCCGGTGGCATTGATGTTGTGGCGACAACAACTTTGACCGGTAATTACACCCAAAATGCAAGCGGTAAGCTGGTCGTTGATATCGATGGCACAGCATCTGATAAGCTTGTTGTTTCCGGTGCTGCTGATGTTGCTGGCACGGTCGCTCCAAATGTCATTAATCTGGCGAAGATTGAACAAGGATTTGTGATTATTTCTGCCGGCGACGGGGCCGTGGATAGTGGGTTGGGACTTAATTCAGAAAACCTTACGGTGCAGGATACCGCCGGTTTTGATTTCGAACTGGCCTTCAGCAATAATGAAGTCACACTTAACTATGTTGCCAGCTCAATTGCCGAGATTATCAGCCAGACTGGCACGAGTACAGGAGCCGGCGTTGCTGCCGCAAATGTCCAAGCAGCGGCGACAGTTCTCGATAATGCGGTTGTGGCCGGTGCTGACCCGCAACTGGTTCAATTGGTAACGGCATTGCAAGCTTTGCCGGATTCAGCTGCTGCGGCGAAAGCCGTGGAAAGACTGATACCAAGCAATCAGGGCGCGCAAGCCAGCGGCACAGTCAGCAGTGGTGCTAATTTCGCCAATGCCATGTTGAGTTGCAAATTGATGACGGGGAGCTACCGTTATACCCGTGAGGGACAGTGTTATTGGGCGAAAGTAACGGCGCGCAAACTGACAAGAGATGCGCCGACCAAATATACTGGTGTCAGTGAAACCGGTTTCGAATTTACTGGTGGCATCCAGTTTGCAGTTTGGGATGAGCTACGCCTGGGTGTGCGCTGGGTTATGAAGATACCAGTTCCTCAACAAAATCGACAACGCAGACACTTGGTAAGAGCGATGGCCAGACCTTCCGCGGCGGTGTTGTGCTGAAGAACCAGTGGGGACCGGTTAACGTCTATCTAAACCTGGCCGGTTCGGTCGGTAGTTATGATCACATTCGGTTCGTAAATATCGGTACAATCGGTACTGCTAAGGGTAAACAGAAAGTTGCCGCAGGTCTGGGACGAGTACGGTTCAGTTATCTTGTCGATCAAGGGTCTTTCTATCTAAAGCCGATAGTTGACTTTAATGCCACTTACGTAAATTTGGGCGGTTACACCGAAACCGGCGCCGCGGGGGCCAATTTGTCGGTGTCCAGTGCTAATTTCTGGTTG
>JAJRRE010000015.1 GCA_024279745.1 Alphaproteobacteria bacterium | reverse complement strand
CATGTTACCAAAGGCCGCCGTCTACCTTGCCGCATCGCCTCTTTATCGCGGGAATGACCAAGCGCGGTTTGCCGCCTTGGCGCAATTGGCCGAAAGTTGGGCGGTGCCCTTGGTCGTAACGGGGGATGTGCTCTATCATACACCGGCGCGGCGCCCGTTGCAGGATGTTCTCAGCTGCATTCGCGCCGGAGTTACCATCAATGATGCGGGTTTTTTGCTGCAGGCCAATGCAGAGCGGTATTTAAAGCCACCCCGCGAGATGGCACGCCTGTTTGGATCCCTGGGAGATTATGGCGCGGCGCTCAGGCGCAGCTGTACTATCGCATCAACCTGCCGTTTTTCGCTGAATGAGCTGGTGTATGAGTATCCCGATGAGCCTGTCCCGAAGGGAAAAAAACCGCAACAACATCTGGAAGATTTGACGTGGCGCGGGGCGCGCTGGCGGTTCAAACGCGGCATTCCAGATCAGGTTTCGGCAACATTGCACCGCGAACTTAGCCTGATCGCCCAGCTTGATTATGCGCCCTATTTCCTGACCGTTCATGACATTGTGAATTTTGCTCGCTCAAACGATATTTTGTGCCAGGGGCGCGGCTCGGCGGCCAATTCGGCTGTTTGTTATTGCCTCGGAATAACAGCCGTCAACCCGGTCGAAGTGGATTTGTTATTTGATCGCTTTATATCGCCGGAGCGCCGTGAGCCACCCGATATCGACGTGGATTTTGAACATGAGCGCCGCGAGGAAGTGATTCAGTATATATATGCCCGCTATGGCCGCGAGCGGGCCGGATTGGCGGCGACCGTCATCTCCTATCGCTCCCGCTCCGCCTTGCGCGATGTGGGCAAGGCCATGGGATTGTCTGCCGATGTGACCGCGTCCATGTCCGGCTTGGTTTGGGGCAGCGCCTATGGCAGCAGCAGCACCATGTCCGATGAACGGGTGCGTGAGGCGGGGCTTAATCCGCGCAATTCATTACTGCGCGCGGTTCTCGCCTTAACCAATGAGCTGATTGGTTTTCCGCGCCATTTGTCCCAACATGTTGGGGGCTTTGTGCTTACGCGGGGGCCGCTGACCCATGTCGTACCAGTTGGCAATGCGGCCATGATCGATCGCACAGTCATTGAGTGGGACAAGGACGATCTTGATACCCTGGGCCTGCTGAAAGTTGATGTTCTGGCGCTTGGCATGTTGAGCTGTATTCATAAGGCATTTGATCTGCTTGAGAGCCACCATGACATGCCCATGAGCCTTGCCAAAGTGCCGCGCGAAGATAAGGCCACTTATGACATGCTGTGCGCCGCCGATTCCCTTGGCGTGTTTCAGGTGGAAAGCCGGGCGCAGATGAACATGTTGCCGCGGCTGAAACCGCGCTGTTTTTATGATCTGGTGATCGAGGTCGCCATTGTTCGCCCCGGTCCCATTCAAGGCGACATGGTGCATCCTTATTTGCGCCGCCGCGATGGTTTGGAGCACGAAGACTATCCTTCGCCCGATCCTGACCACGGTCCGCCCGATGAGTTGCGCCAGATTCTAGGCAAGACCAAGGGGGTGCCGCTGTTTCAAGAACAGGCCATGCGCATTGCCATGGTGGCGGCCAAATTTTCCGGAGCGGAAGCCAATGAGCTGCGCAAGGCGATGGCGACGTTTCGGCGACGCGGGACCATTGGCAAGCTGGAAGATAAAATGGTTGGGCGTATGGTGGCGCGCGGTTACTCACCGGAGTTTGCCGGCCGCTGTTTCAATCAGATCAAGGGCTTTGGCGATTATGGCTTTCCTGAAAGCCACGCGGCCAGTTTTGCCCATCTGGTCTATGTATCCTCCTGGCTCAAATGTCATTACCCGGCGGTGTTTGCCTGCGCTTTATTGAACTCGCAACCGATGGGTTTTTATGCGCCGGCCCAGATTGTACGCGATGCGCGTGAGCATGGGGTTGTGGTGCGCGAGGTCGATATTAATTACTCGGATTGGGATTGCACATTGGAGGCAGGAAATCAGAAGGATAGTAACGCCGACGAGGTTATAAATACCGGCAGTAGTGACCGCGATATCAAGAAGAGGCAAGCCGGCAATAGCGGGCCAGCGTTGCGGCTTGGCCTGCGGCTCATCGATGGCCTGCGCAAGGCAGATGCGCAAAAGATCGTCAACGCGCGCGCGGCTTTTGCTGGTGAGACAGATGGGTGCCAACGCAGGCGGGGCCGGTTCTCCTCCATTCACGATTTGTGGAGCCGCGCGGGCGTATCGGTTGCGGTGTTGGAGCGGCTGGCGGCGGCCGATGCTTATCGCTCCATGGGGCCGGATCGGCGTCAGGCCTTATGGCAGGTACGTGCCTTGAGCGGAACTGAGCCGCTGCCTTTGTTTCAATGGAGCGATACCCGCGAGGGCGGCGACGAGCCGGACATAAACTTGCCGGTGATGACGCAATCGGAGCATGTGATCAATGATTATCAAACCCTGCGGCTGTCATTGAAAGCGCATCCACTTAGTTTTTTGCGCGGTGAGCTGGAGGCGCGCCGTGTGATCAGTTGCAGCGAGCTGTCAGACATGCGCGACGGTCGCTGGGTTTGTGTTTCCGGTCTGGTGCTGGTGCGCCAAAGGCCGGGCAGTGCCAAGGGGGTTGTGTTCATGACCATTGAAGATGAAACCGGCATTGCCAATGTGGTGGTCTGGGCTAAGACGCTGGAGAAATTTCGCAAACAAGTCATGGGCGCGCGGTTGATTACCGTACAGGGCCGTGTTCAACGTCATGAGGATATTATTCATGTGGTGTCGGTGCGACTTGAAGACGATAGCAATTTGTTGGTGCAATTAAGCGAAGAAGGGGTGGAGCGTGGAAAAAATACCACAAGCACATCACATCGCCATCCGCGCAATGTTCGCCTGATCCCGCCAGCGCCGCCGCCGTCCATGCCCAAGTCGCGTGATTTTCATTGAACGGATGAAGAAGCGTCGACATAGATCGCACGGAAGTCATTGACGTTGGTGCGCGTTGGGCCGGTTTTGATCAGCGCGCCAAGGGCATCAAAAAAGCTGTAGCCGTCATTATTGGCCAGCAGGGCTTTGGCGTTGAGGCCGGCAGCAGCGGCACGGGCTAAAATGTCGGGGGAGAGGAGCGCACCGGCATTGTCTTGCGTACCGTCAATACCGTCCGTGTCGCCGGCCAGGGCGTATATATTGGGTGCGCCGTCCAGATAAACTGCCAGCGCCAGCAAAAATTCGGCGTTGCGTCCGCCCTTGCCGGTGCCGCGAACCGTGACGGTTGTCTCGCCGCCGCTGAGAATAACGCAGGGCGCCGCTAATGGTTGACCATGGGCGGCGATCTGCCGGGCAATGGCGCCATGCATAAGCGCGATGTCACGCGCTTCGCCTTCAATGGCATTGCTCAGGATGATCGGTGTAACACCCTGTGCGCGCGCAAATTGTGCAGCGGCTTCAAGAGCGTCCTGCGGCGTGGCT
>JAJRRE010000191.1 GCA_024279745.1 Alphaproteobacteria bacterium | reverse complement strand
CGCGCCGTGGCCATCGGTGTCGGTTTTGGCCGGTGTGGCGGTGATTGCTTCTGCCGTTTTGCTGCTGCAGCGCAGTGCCAAATGGTCGTGATCAAGATTTTAACGATCAGCCGTCAGCCAGCAAAAGCTGTCCTTATATAGCTGCTCCAGAGGCGCAGGCTTAAGGCAGCAGGCCGTCCAGGAAGATCGTTTTTAAAGTCGTCGAAGCTTTACCAAAACACTCCTCACGTTTGTCCTGGCATAGCGCTTTGATCTGCGCGTCGAAGTCGGCGTAATGCTGGGTGGTCGCCCAGATCATAAACAACAAATGCACCGGCGCGATCGGCTTGAGCTTTCCTGCATCAATCCAGACTTGAATAACGCCGCATTTTTCCTCCACCAATGATTTCAGCTCGCCGCGCAGGTAAGGCTCGATATTATGGGCGCCGTGCAGCATTTCATTGGCAAATAATCGCGATGCTTTGGGGGCGCTGCGCGATAGTTCCAATTTGCATTCGATATAATTCCAAAGTTGTTCCGCCGGCTCTCCCTCTGGGTCGAGCTTGGTCAAAGGCTGCAACCAGTCGCTCAATGTATGTTCAAGTACTGCAACATAAATGTCCTGTTTTTTGGCGTAATAATACAAAAGGTTGGGTTTGGACAAGCCTGCACGTTGCGCTATTTGATCGACTGTCGAGCCGCGGTAGCCATAGGTGGAAAAGACTTCAAGCGCCGCATCCATGATGCGTTGTTCATTCTGCACTTGAATCCGTGTGCGTTTTTTTGACCCCTGTGCCCGCGCGCTCACAGCGGCACCTCGCCGGACTTGCAAGGTGTAGCATCTGTGCTGCGATCTGTGCCGACGGGTATTCCAATGCCGGTGAGAATTATCTTGATGGCCTGTGCCTTTGCTTCTTCAAATTGCTCATCTGTCAACGGTGCGCCATTGTTCAGTGTGTTAATCTGATAATTGAAATCAGCATAATGCTGTGTGGTCGCCCAAATCATATATAGCAGGAATTTGGGATTAACCGGAGCCATCTTGCCGTCGTCGATCCAGCCTTGAATGATCTTTACCCGGTTGTCCGTCCAGTCGCGCAACGTGGTCTGCATATAGTCATGAATAACCGGCGCCTTATGCAAGATTTCATTTGCCCAGACTTTAGAGCCCATTGGATGGTTGCGGCTGATATCCATTTTCTTGGAAATGTAGCAGGTGAACGCATCCGCTGGTTCTTCGCAATCATCAAAAGCGCTGGCCGCTTCCAGCCAGATATTGAAAATTCGATCAATTACTTTGCGATAAAGCGCCTCTTTGGTTGGAAAATAGTAATGAAGATTGGCTTTCGGCAGTTTGGCTTTTTTGGCAATCTGGCTGGTGGTGGCGCCTTTGAAACCATGTTCGGCGAAAATACATTCGGCCGCCTGCAAAATTAGCTGCTCGTTGTCACGCCTGGTTTTCGCCCGTCCGCGCTTGCTCGGCTCATTTGGCTTTGGCGCCTGGTTTGGTGTTCGCGCGGAGTTGCCTGAGCTGCCGCCGTCCGAACTACCGGCACTTGAACTATGACATATTATATTCGTGCTCATTGATAGATCTGCTTCAAAAGTTATCTTGGTTGACCGGCTGGTCGAGCTGCAATAGTTTTATTTTGACCGAAAGGTCAGAAACTGACAAGTGTTGGCAGTGGTGCTCGGGCGGCGCAGCATAGAGGCTGCTGCGGCTTTGGCCAAGCTAAGAGTGGCGTACGGAATATATTGCCGGGTGATTGGGTCAATTAATTGATAAGTAGATAGAAAAACAAAGGCCGTAACAATTTAGGCGTGTAAAAAAACTGCGAAACATTTTTGAATGAAGGACGATGCAAATGGCGCTAGCGAGTAATCTTCGGATCAATAGTAAGCGACTTTGGGACAGTTTGATGGTGATGGCCAAGATTGGGCCAGGAATAGCTGGTGGTAATAATCGGCAAACGCTGACCGATGAAGATGCCGAGGGACGTGAGCTGTTCAAGAAATGGTGCGAAGAGGCCGGATTAAGCATGGGGCTCGACAAAATGGGCACGATGTTCGCGCGCCGCGAAGGCACCGATCCCGATGCGTTGCCGGTTTATGTCGGCTCGCACCTTGATACACAGCCGACGGGCGGTAAATATGACGGCGTACTGGGCGTACTCGGCGGTTTGGAAATTATTCGCACGCTCAACGATCTGGATATTAAAACCAAGCATCCCATAGTCGTCGTCAATTGGACCAATGAGGAGGGAACCCGTTTTGCTCCGGCCATGGTGGCGTCAGGTGTTTTTGCCGGTGTGCACAAGCTGGACTGGGCCTATGCGCGCGAAGACGCGGACGGCAAGACGCTCGGACAAGAATTAAAGCGCATTGGCTGGCAGGGCGATGAAGAGGTAGGGGCGCGCAAGATGCATGCGTTCTTTGAGCTGCATATAGAGCAAGGGCCAATCCTGGAAGCGGAAGGTAAAGAGATCGGTGTCGTCACGCACGGGCAAGGCCTGCGCTGGATCGAATGCACGGTCACGGGAAAGGGGCAGCATACGGGCTCAACACCAATGCCGATGCGCAAAAATGCCGGGCGTGGTCTGGCGCTAATCACCGAGCTGGTTCACTCTATAGCCATGGACAATGCGCCCAATGCGGTGGGCGCAATCGGGCATATCGATGTCTATCCCAATTCGCGCAATATCATTCCTGAAAAAGTTGTGTTCACGGTCGATATGCGCTCCCATGAACTGGACCGGCTGAACGCCATGGTCGCGCGGTTGATGAACGAGGCGCCGAAGTTATGCGAGGCCATAGGCGTCACCTTTGCAAGTGAAATTGTCGGCCAGTTTGATCCGCCCGCCTTTGATGAGGGCTGCGTGAGTGCGGTGCGCAATGCGGCTGAGCGACTTGGCTACGCACATATGGATATTGTATCGGGCGCCGGCCATGATGCCTGCTGGATCAACCGCGTGGCGCCAACATCGATGGTGATGTGTCCGTGCGTTGACGGTCTGTCGCACAATGAGGCCGAAGATATCAGCGAAGAATGGGCGCGCGCCGGTGTCGATGTGCTCTGTCATGCGGTGCTGGAAACCGCACAGATCGTGGAATGAGGGAGGCGGTATGGCGGACAAAGTTAGTGTAATAGATTTCAGTGAGCCGGTTCGCGTTGAGCTGAACCGGGGAATAATTCTGGTTCTTGGTGAGATTTTGGAGACGCTGGGCGATGAGCTGCTGGAGCGTAAAGAAATCGACCAGCCACAGGCCATGGCGATCTGGCATCTGGCCAATGCGATTGAAGCTGTTTGCGCAGACTCGTTTCGGCCAGATTATCGCGCACGTCTCGACGGGGCAAAAAAATCCATGGGAGAGTTTGAATGAGTAAGGTCATAAAAGGCGGCACCATTGTCACGGCGGATCGAACCTACCCTGGTGATGTGAAAATCGAGAACGGCAGGATCGTCGCCATCGGCGATAATCTGGCGGGTGATGAAACCCTTGACGCCAGCGGCTGCTATGTCATGCCCGGCGGTATTGACCCGCACACTCATCTGGAAATGCCGTTCATGGGAACTTATTCGTCCGATGATTTTGAATCGGGCACGCGCGCGGCGTTATCAGGCGGCACCACAATGGTCGTCGATTTTTGTCTGCCGGCGCCGGGGCAGTCTTTGCTTGATGCACGAAAGATGTGGGACAATAAAACCTCGCGCGCGTCATGCGATTATTCGTTTCACATGGCCATTACCTGGTGGGGCGAGCAGGTCTTCAACGAGATGGCAAGCGTTGTTGATAGCGGCATCAATACGTTCAAGCATTTCATGGCCTATAAGGGCGCGCTGATGGTCGACGATGATGAGATGTATTCATCGTTTCAACGCTGCGCCGCGCTTGGTGCCATGCCGCTGGTGCACGCCGAGAACGGCGATGTGGTGGCGCAGTTACAGGCGCAGCTGATGGCCGACGGGAATAACGGCCCTGAAGCGCACAGCTACTCGCGCCCGCCGGAAGTGGAAGGCGAGGCAGTCAACCGCGCCATCATGATTGCCGATATGACCGGCGTGCCGCTCTATGTGGTGCATGTGTCATGCGAGCAGGCCCATGAAGCCATTCGCCGTGCGCGCGCCAAGGGGATGCGAGTCTACGGCGAGCCGCTGATACAACATCTGGTGCTCGATGAGCGCGAATATTTTAATGCTGACTGGGATCATGCGGCGCGCCGGGTGATGTCGCCGCCGTTCCGCAACAAGCAGCATCAGGATTCTCTGTGGGCGGGCCTGCAATCGGGGTCCTTGCAAGTGGTGGCAACCGATCACTGCGCCTTCACGACGACGCAAAAACGCGCCGGTCTGGGCGATTTCACCAAGATCCCCAACGGCACTGGCGGCCTCGAAGATCGCTTGCCCGTATTGTGGACGCGCGGTGTTAATACCGGCCGCCTGACGATGAATGAATTTGTCGCCGTGACCTCGACCAATATCGCCAAGGCGCTGAATATGTATCCGCGCAAGGGGGCGATTCTGGAAGGCGCCGATGCGGACATTGTGGTCTGGGACCCCAAGCGCGCCAAGACCATTACGGCAGGCGCGCAGCAATCCAATATTGACTATAATGTCTTTGAAGGGGTTGAGGTTACGGGGCTGCCGC
Source organism: Alphaproteobacteria bacterium (assembly GCA_024279745.1). GTDB lineage: Bacteria > Pseudomonadota > Alphaproteobacteria > Rhizobiales > Hyphomicrobiaceae > JAJRRE01. The sequence continues at coordinate 12,713 of JAJRRE010000191.1, read as the reverse complement.
GCTTTACCCTGACCCGCGGCGCCCTGGCGATTTCAGAGAATGAGATCAAGACGCAGGAAGGACACGGCCAGTTTGTGGCGCGCGAGGCCAATCCCGGCCTCAATCGGGCCTTGTCGAAGTGGAAAGAGCTGAGCGCGCCGCGTGCCATCGCGCGGACCGGCATTCCCGCAAGCGGTGTTTGAGCGTGACGCAGTAGGATTTTCAGGGCCACTAACAATAGGGAAAGTTGTGATGATGCGGTGTTGGACCATATGAGTGCTGCGCAGGATGATGTCAAAGCGCCAAAAGTCGATGCCGCGACCAGCGTGATCGATATCGAAAATTTGTCTTTGACCTTCAAGACCAATGACGGGCCGGTACATGCGCTGAGTAAGATCGATCTGAGTGTCAAAGCCGGTGAGTTTGTCTCGCTGATCGGGCCGTCCGGTTGCGGCAAAACCACATTACTGCGCGTCATTGCCGATCTGGAACAGCCCACATCAGGAGATGTCACGATCAATGACATGAGCCCGCATGAGGCGCGTATGCAGCGTGGCTATGGCTATGTGTTTCAGGCCGCCGCGCTTTATCCCTGGCGCACCATTGCGCGCAATATCGCGCTGCCGCTGGAGATCATGGGGCTGGATAAAGCCGAGCAGGACAAACGCATCGCCGCCAATATCGAACTGGTCGATTTGCAGGGTTTTGAGAACAAATATCCGTGGCAATTATCTGGCGGTATGCAGCAGCGTGCCTCAATTGCCCGGGCGCTGGCGGTTGAGCCTGATCTGTTATTGATGGATGAGCCGTTTGGCGCGCTTGATGAGATTGTGCGCGATCATCTTAATGAGCAGCTTTTGCGACTCTGGGCGAAGTCTGGCAAGACCGTTGTGTTTGTGACCCACTCAATTCCCGAAGCGGTGTTTCTATCCACCAAGATTGTCGTCATGTCGCCGCGCCCCGGACGCATCCACGATATTATTGACAGTGATTTGCCGAAGGACCGTGACTTGGATATTCGTGATTCAAAAGCGTTTCTGGACCTCACGCACCGGGTGCGGGTGGGTCTGCGCGCGGGGCAAGAGCGATGAGGGTTGAGCGCGCAAAAACCTCCCCTCCCCCAGTCATGTCCCACATGCGAGGCATGATGCGGGGAGGGGCCGGGGGTGGGGGGGGCTCGGCGGCGCGTGATGGCGGCGCTGCAGCCAGAGTCATTGTTCGCGCTGCGCCGGTGCTGGTGGTGACATTTGCCATTGTTGTGATCTGGTATGTCGCCGCCGTGCTTTTAAACACACCGTTTCAGCGCGACATCTATAAACGCGGTAAGCTTACCAATGTTCCTGTAATCAGGCTCATATCCGACACCCTGTCGCAGCGCCGCCCGGTCCTGCCATCGCCGCATCAGGTCGGCGTAGAGATTTACAAAACAACCGTCCTCAAAAGCATCACCTCAAAACGCTCGCTCATTCATCACGCCGGCATAACCCTATCATCGACCCTGCTTGGGTTTCTCATGGGCACCGTACTGGGTATCTTGCTGGCCATTGCGATTGTTTATAACCGCTCGCTCGACAAAAGCCTGATGCCGTGGATCATCGCCTCGCAAACCATTCCCATTCTCGCCGTCGCGCCGATGATTATTGTCGTGCTCAACGCGATTGGTGTGCAGGGTCTGCTGCCCAAGGCCGTGATCTCGATGTATCTCAGTTTCTTCCCCGTCGCCGTCGGCATGGTCAAGGGACTGCGCTCAGTCAATCCCATTGAGCTTGATCTCATGCGGACCTATAGCGCCTCATCATTTGAAACCCTGTGGAAGCTGCGGCTGCCCTCGTCGGTGCCTTATCTGTTTACCTCGATGAAAGTCGCCGTGGCGATCGCGCTGGTCGGCGCCATTGTCGGCGAGTTGCCAACGGGGGCTGTGGCCGGTCTTGGCGCGCGGTTATTGTCGGGCTCCTATTACGGCCAGACCGTGCAGATCTGGTCGGCGCTGATTGTTGCGTCAGTGCTGGCGGCAACGCTTGTGGCGCTGGTTGGCCTAGTTAATCGCATCGTGCTGAAACGTATGGGTCTGGCTCAGAGCGCGGCGGTGTCAACATGAGTTTGCGCACGACCCTTGCCACCATTGCTTTTGCCGGCGCGCTGGCCGGTTTGCTGCTCCCGCTTGGCGCCGCGCGGTCTATTGTCTGGGGCGCTGGGATTTGGGGCGGCGGGGTGGCGACGGTGTTCGCGGTTCTTGCCGTGGCGCTAGCGGCGATCCTGCGCTCGGGCCGCGCCGACACGTCAGGCCAGGGCGTCGCGCGCATCGTACTGGGCGGGCTCATTCTCCTGCCGCATCTGGGCGCGCTGGCGCTGATTGCGATGCTGAAAGACATGTCCGGGGCGGCAGGCTTAGGCTATTGGGCTCTGGTCATTGCGGCCTGGGCGCTGGCCTGGCTGCTGGTTGATGCGCTTGCCAATAGGGACGGCTGGAACTGGCTCAGCCGCTTTGTCCTGGCGCTGGTTGTGCCGGCGCTGTTCGGGGTCTGGCTATTGATCCTGTGGGAAATCCTTGTGCGCGGTCTGGGTGTGCCGACAGTGCTGCTGCCGCCGCCAAGCATGATCGGCGTGCGCTTTGCCGCTTCCGTGCCAACGCTGTGGGCCGACTTCCAGCAAACCTTTCTGAAAGCCGTGTTGATTGGCTATGTCATGGGCTGCGGTGCCGGCTTTTTAACCGCAATTGCCATTGACCGCTCGCCTTTCCTGCAGCGCGGTCTTTTGCCTATTGGTAATCTGGCATCGGCCCTGCCAATTGTCGGCGTGGCGCCGATCATGGTGATGTGGTTCGGCTTTGACTGGCACTCAAAAGCCGCCGTCGTGGTGATCATGACCTTCTTTCCCATGCTGGTGAATACGGTGACAGGTCTGGCCGCTTCCAGTGCCATGCAGCGCGATTTGATGAAAACCTATGGCGCCGGCTATTGGCCGACATTGATAAAGTTGCGCCTGCCCGAAGCATTGCCTTTCATCTTTAATGCGCTCAAGATCAACTCAACCCTGGCGATGATCGGTGCGATTGTTGCTGAATTTTTTGGCACTCCAATTGTCGGTATGGGCTTTCGCATCTCAACGGAAGTCGGGCGCATGAATGTCGATATGGTCTGGGCGGAGATCGCCGTTGCCGCCCTGGCCGGGTCATTGTTCTACGGCGCGATCACACTGATTGAGCGCGCGGTAACATTCTGGCATCCCTCGATGCGCTCAACATGACGTTTTTAGTAACGTCCAATCAAGGATCGATAAGGTCCAATTGGACAAGAAGTAGTTTGACAATAAGTTTGCAACCCCATGAGGAGGAAACGGGATATGAAAAAGAAACTAATTGGGCTGGTATCGGCGTTAGCGCTAAGCGCCGGCGCTTCGGTGGCCAATGCGGCCGACAATGTAACCTTGCAATTGAAATGGGTGACGCAGGCCCAGTTCGCCGGATACTATGTGGCGCAGGCCAAGGGCTTTTATAAAGACGCCGGGCTCAACGTCACCATTAAACCGGGTGGGCCAGACATTGCACCGCCGCAGGTGATCGCCGGCGGCGGCGCCGATGTCGTCATTGACTGGATGCCGTCAGCCCTGGCCAGCCGCGAGAAGGGCGTTAAGCTTGTCAACATCGCGCAGCCGTTCAAGCGCTCAGGTATGATGCTGACCTGCCGCAAGGAAACCGGGATCAAAACGCCCGCAGACTTTAAAGGCAAGACGCTCGGCGTCTGGTTCTTTGGCAATGAATATCCGTTCTTGTCCTGGATGTCGAAACTGGGCATCTCGACCAAAGGCGGCGCTGGCGGCGTGAAAGTTTTAAAGCAGGGCTTTAACGTTGATCCGTTGCTGCAAAAGCAGGCCGATTGCGTCTCGACCATGACCTATAACGAATATTGGCAGGTCATTGATGCGGGCATTCCAGCGTCTGAACTGGTGGTCTTCAAATATGAAGAGCAGGGCGTCTCGACCATGGAAGACGGTCTTTATGTGCTGGAAGGCAAACTGAAAGACCCTAAATTCGTGGACAAGATGGCGCGCTTCGTCAAAGCGTCCATGAAGGGCTGGGAGTGGGCGCGTGCCAATTCCGATGCAGCTGCGGATATCGTTCTGGAAAATGACGCGTCGGGCGCGCAGACGAAAAAACACCAACGGCGCATGATGGGCGAAATCAATAAGCTAACCGCCGGTTCAAACGGCAAGCTTGATCCAGCCGATTATGAGCGCACCGTGGCGACCCTGCTGTCGGGCGGTTCCGATCCGGTCATTACCAAAAAACCGCAAGGCGCCTGGACCCATGCAGTCATCGACAAGGCAATGAAATAGACTTTTATAATGTCACCGCGCGGTAACAGCGCGGTGACTGTTCCCTCTGCCCGTTTTCATGCGGGCACAAGGTCAGCGGAAGGAAAGTCGCGCAGCGGGGCAAAGCGGCCTCCAATAAATCCGGCGCAGTTCACCCTGTGTGACCGCAGCTTTGCCACGCCGCCGAGATAGATGTTACCTATCTGCAGACAGGTGGGCGTTGCGATTATCGGTCATAAAACAAGGCGGGTGCTTGTGCAAAATTCAATTTTGAAGTGGCTGTGGCTTGCGGCTCTGGCCGTGATGCTGTTGCCAATTTGGGTCGTAATGCGGCCGCCGCCGCCGCCGGCGAATGCCCAGGCTAAGGTGGCTGTCCGGGCCACTGCTCATGGCATATCCCTGGCCACATGGCGACCGGACACGGCGGTTGTTATAACGCGCGCCCAGCAGACCGTTTTGGTCACCATCACCTGCCCCTTCGGCATTGATCAAGGTGTGCTGCGACGGTCGGCAGAAACCTGGCCGGAGAAGGTTCGCATTCGGCTGCGTTTATCAGGGCTTGAATCGTTCAAAGCTGCCAATGGTACAACCGAAATACGGTGGTCCGTTTCAAACAGTAAAGATCGTCGAACCAGCGTATCTTTGCGTACTGGTCCTGGTATTAGCAGTGGTGCGCGGACCAGGATACTGGCGCCGGACAGCCCCTATTGGACGACTGTGCTGGTGGGCGCCGGCACCCAACAAAACCCATCGTCGGCCAGCTATATGGAAGTATCATTGCCGCCTAAGTTGTTCGCGAATAATCCACGGGAAATCAGGTTGCACTGGGTTGATTTTTATCGTCGATGACGGCGCCGGGCAATGCACCTGGAGATCAAACTGCGCGGAACGGGTTTGCATAATAGAAAGCGCTGAAGCACCATGATCAGCCGGCGGTTTCAAAGTGGTGCTCGGATATAGTTTTTTGTAGACTGTCTGCCGTGAGATCCGCGCGCAGAAACTTGGCGGCCGATGGATTGGCGACGGCTATTTGCAATTGGCGCATCGCTCAGCGTAGAGTAAACCAAGCATTTCTGGAACATGCTCAATAAGCGGACCACCTTTTTTGCATGGTGAGTTTTGCCAGGCTGGGCCAAGCGCCGCCGATGCAGTGTTCTTTAATGTTTGAGAGCTACCTAACGCGTCTGCGGAAATGATGCGTTATGACCAGCCACAAAAATTGCAAAATCACGGCAATGTGAGTGCCGCCTGATTTCATACGCCGCTCCCGCAAGTTAAGGTCTTGGCCAAGTTTGACACTGCAACGCACCCAAATGGAGGGAATTTTGATGAGACAAACCCGTCGCCATTTTTTATCGCTGGCAGCAGCAACGGTCGGAAGTATAACTGTATTGCCCTATTCAGTACGGGCGGCTGGACAATCCGGTGACAAATTTGCCGGCGGTCGCATCACAGTTCACCCGATTTCTCACGCGTCTTTTGTCATGGCCACACCAGCCGGCACCATCTATTGTGATCCGGTGGGGGATGCAGCAGCTTATAGCAGTTTTCCAAAGCCGGACTTGATCCTAGTCACCCATCACCACGGCGACCATTACAAACCCCGGACGCTGGCTGCACTGGTCGGGGATAAAACGCAGATCATTACCAATCCTGCGGTCCACGACAAGTTGCCGACTGAACTGAAAGCAAGGACTGCCCAGATCGCTAACGGCGGATCAACTGCATTTGGCAAACTAGGGATTGACGCGATTCCGGCCTATAACATGACCAAAGGGCGATTGAAGTTTCATCCTCAAGGTCGTGACAACGGGTATGTTCTGAATTTTGATGGCTTCCGTGTGTATATCTCTGGCGATACAGAGGACATTCCAGAAATGCGCGGTTTGAAAGATATCAGCCTCGCGTTTGTGTGCATGAACCTTCCCTTCACGATGGACGTGAAAGCAGCGGCATCTGCGGTGGCGGAGTTTAAGCCCAAATCCGTCTATCCTTATCACTACCGGGGGCGCGGCGAAGGGGGCACCCAAGACCCCAAAGAATTCGCGCGTTTGATAGGTGCAGCGGCAGAGGTCAAAATTGGTAAATGGTACGGCTAGCCAATTGCTTGGCGCCATATCAATGGCCAGCTCAATGGTCAATCTCAACACTCCAATAACCGGACAATACATGCTCAGATTAGGCCCGCTCCCGCCGGGCCAACAAGGGACGATAGGGTTCCATGTGCGGCGGGGTCCTGGTGCGCGGCCAATGCCAGCGGATGCGTTAACTAAGTAATCATTTGTATTTCAGCGATCACTTGGTTAAAAGCCACAAAGCACAGCGTTTTCAACGGTCTGCATGTGTGTGTGAATGCGCGATGAACGCAATCTTCAATTTCCAGTCATTGTGGCAAGCCTATGGTTTTTTCAGGGCCGCAGCACGGATCTGAGGCAGCACGGATCTGAGTATGATTTTTGCATTGAGAAAAAATACATCTTTGAATTGGAGAGAAACAATGACCACAATTACCAACACCATGACCAAGACTATCCGGCAAGCCATGTTAGCAAGTATTGTTGCTGCGGGGACTGTCACAGCATTTACATCCAGTGCACAAGCAATGGTGGTATATAACTGCGTGGCAGGAAAAACGCTCTATGTGCGCCTCAGGGGCCAGACCACCAGAAAGGGGTTTAAGAACCTAACTCTCCGGTTCGGTAAGTCATGGTCAGTGGATACGGGCAGGGGCGAGAAATTTCGGATTATCGTCGGCGCCGGCAACGCGCGAAAATCATGGTCCAACCATAATGGCGGTTCAGCTTACAGCATTCGCAAAATTAACGGCAACATCGAAATATCCAAAGGGCGCCATTGCCAACCAAAGCCGCAGCCAATTGTTGATCCACCGCGTGACGATGATGGCGACGATAGCGAGCAAAAATTTTGGAAACCAAGATATCAGGGTGTTCGCCTGGATGCTCGCCTGTACAGGGAAGCCGAATTCAACCACCCGTCCGTTGCCCGTAAATTCTGCAAAAGACGAGGCTTCCGCAAGGCTCGTTATAGAGTAGCAACCTCAAGAACAACGATAGGGCTAGCAGACAGCCATGTTTTCAGAAATGGTTCGCAATCCAATACGGCGTTTAGTTACATTCACTGCTCTCGATGATTGCAGAACAACAAGGCGTCTTTCCTGTTAGGTTGAATTGATACCACGGCAAGCAATAGCCATCATTTTCTTCCGCCGCGCAGCCGTTACATGCGCGGCGGAACTAGAGCATGATCGACATTGCTGGAATCAATTTCAGGCAAAGTGGCATGCTTTTCAAGTTCTTGTTTTAGAATCTGATTCACGTTCCAATTGGAAACTTAAATGTTTCCACTTGAAACGATCAGGCTCTAGATGAACAACGCTATGCAAGCGCTGAACATTGGATGATGGCACAAAAAGCCAGACTGTTTGGCGATGCCGAGACCCTTCAGAAAATCCTTGATGCGCGCACTCCAGGCGATGCCAAGGGGCTGGAGTGCCGCTTTTCACCCGCACGCTATTGAGCCAACGCATGTACACGGCTTGGCCAATAAGATCATGCAATTTGGTACAATGACGATTGATATAAGGACGATCACCAGTTTTGTCTGTGCGGCCGTAGAGTTCTGCAAGTATTTCCTGTGGCGTGCTGGGGAAGTTTTGCTTGACCATCGCAGTAATGAGGCCATCAATGCACTATAGTTATAATATTACACCTTCAGTGACGAACTAAAGCTCCCGTCGCAGATGAAAATAGTTGTTTACTGATGAAAATAGTTGGTGACGGGAGATGCAATACAATGATAATTGTACGCGCAAATAGGCAGCTTCAATTACAAGTGATTCAATGAGCGCACAAACCACTGTAATGCCCCAAATATCGCAATTTCTTTGGCCGGCTGAAGAGACCACCAGCGACGGTTCAAGGGGCAGGCTGAACCGTCTGGCGCTTATGACGGCCATGATGTCGGTTGCATTTGAAAAAGCTGGCAGGCTGTCCCGATACTCCATCGAGGACGGATTTGAACCGGTTATCATGATAACCGGCATGCTGCTGATGCTGCCTGTCGTGCTGATTGAAAAATACAGCCGCATCGCGGTTTTCGTGTTTTGCCTGCTGCTGATCCCCACAATCTACGCCGATTGGACAACTTACGCCAATCACAGCTGGCTCGCCGTGTGGACGATACCGGTTGCCTTGCTGTTTGTAAGATACTGGGACGCCCCGCTCTACGCCGATTATATCCGGATCACGCTTGGCGTTGTGATGCTTGGGGCCTTTGCACAAAAGGTTCTGATCGGCACCTATTGGGATGGATCATATATCGCCTATCTGAGTTATTACGGCAGCACTACGGAAAGATTGTTTCAGCCCCTATGCAGCGAGGCAACGCTGATGGCGCCGTGCGGCTGGCATCGCTTCGTGGGTATTTTTATTCTCGGCTGGCAGTTTGTCGTTGGGGTATTATTGCTGGCTGGTGTTCGCTCAACCTTGTTTTTGGTTATCGAAATCACCTTCCTTCTGGGCGCGGGATTATATGCCGACGAAATGAATTTCCAGGTGTTGAACATCGCGCTTCTTTGCGTGGCGTTCAGAGTTGGAATGTCGCATCGATTATTTGTCATATTGGTAGCATTGCTGTTCATTGACATGCACGGGATCGGGAACTTTATAGATCATGTCTTCACCTAGTATAGTCGCAAAACTCAAGAAATTATCTGGCATACATTTTGTCATCTTTGGCTTGTTGGCGATCCATACCTTGTGGATTTTCACCCATCTCAATCTTGTGTCGCGTGATTTGATAAATCCGTGGAAGCTTGGTGGTTACGGTATGTATACCAAGCCCGCTAACCGAGCGCGGTTGCGGATTTTTGATGTTAGCACCAAGACAGCCGAACAAATTCCCAGAATGACTTTTCGCGCCAATGATTTCTATGAGGCGAATTTGCGCTATATTTTCCGCTGTCGCCCCATGAGTAAAAAGTCATTTTTGCTGTTCATGCGCAAAAACCCGCATCTGACCAATATTAATCTGAGGTTTGAAATCCGGGAGCGGGAGTTCCAGCGCCAACCCATCCGCGCCAAATGGGTGACCCATTCTGTTGCCGAAATAACATGGTTGGATGACACCAAATTTTCCTATACCGGCAAAGTCTGCGATACACAATATTCCGGTGAAGCCGAATTTAAATCATGAAACCACCAAGCCTGACACTTGTTTATGATCACGAATGTCCGGTTTGCCGCAACTATTGCCGCGTGCTTGCGATCAAAAAAGCCGCTGGGGAAATGACAATTCTCGACGCCCGTGAAAATCCGCCGATCATGCGCGAAATCAATGCTCTGGGCCTTGATATGGATGAAGGGTTTGTTCTGAAAATCGGCGATCAGTTTTATCACGGCGCCGATGCGATCCATACCCTGGCGCTGTTGAGCACCGGCACCGGATTTTTTAACCGCATCAATTATCTGATTTTCAGATCGCAAACCCTGTCCAGAATTCTCTATCCCGTTCTTAAAACCGGCAGGAGGGTTTTGTTGATCATGCTGGGAAAATCCAAACTGCGTAACCTGCAGAACACGAAAAATCCGGACTGACGCCAGGTTGCGAGCAGCGGCCGGGCTGCTCACGGCGCTTTTTTGGCCTCATGGGCCGTATCAGACGTTGAAGAAACGTCCGGGCCCTCCGGCGGGGCGCCGAGCTGTCGGCGGCGGCCTTTGGCCGCTGGGCAACTTAGCTTTGGAGCCTGCGACAGCTCCAGGGCGGTTCAAAACCAGTTGGTGGTATATATCATATCGGCAGAGCCTTGTTTCGCGGCTCTCCACCCTCAATAGAACGCCTGCAGGCCCGTCTGTGCGCGGCCCAGGATGAGGGCGTGGATGTCGTGGGTGCCTTCATATGTATTTGACGTCTCTAAATTGAGCATATGGCGAATGACCGGATACTCATCTGATATGCCGTTGCGCGCAGGCCCGATCCCGGTGCTTTGGCCGTACCGCCGCCATGAGCCAGCGCCGTCATCCACCCGCGCGTTTTCCAAAAAACTCCCCTATGTTTCAGTTATAAGTCGGTCATAAAATCGCGCGGATTGATGCGCACACAAAGTATAGGACTGCAGATATCACAAATTTTGATCTCGCCTGCGCCGTTTACGTGATGCTGAATTACCAATTTATTTAACGCAAGCAATGGCCGAAGGACAGCCGACGTGGAAACCCTCTCGAAACTCTTCTGGAAATATTCGCCGGATATGGAAGAGGCGCTGGTTCGTTATGCGCTTACCATAACCATTCTCCTGCTCGGGGTCGGCCTGTTTGTGGCGGTGTCTGCGTCCCGCCTCCAGTTGCCACAGCCCGCGAACGGTCATCTGCAATCTATTGCTGGACCGCTCGGCTTCGCCATCGTCGCCGTTGTCGGTTTTACCCTGGCCATTGAGCTACACGCATCCGCCAAAGGCTGGCCTATTGTTTGGCGCATCACTAGTGTTCTGGGACTTGTTTTGGTTTTCATTGTTGGATTGGGAGCCCCATATCTACTGCCCCAATATGCCGGCAGTGCATTTTTTATGGAGCCGCACCCGCTTGCCGTGGCAGGTATCCTTATGGCGATTGCCGCATCTGCATCCGGGGTCGGAACGGATCGTGCAAATATACGCATAACTGTGTTTTTAATGGCGGCGTTGCTGGCCTGGGTGATCGCCTATCTGTGCGGATTTCTTTTTCACGGCTTGCTCGGCGTTCGGGGAAGCTGGCGATTAAGCGGTACAAATCTTTCCATCGTCGCTATTATTTCCACTTTTGTTGGGCTGGGGTTCGTCGCGCGCTGGCTGCCTGATGCCGATGACCGGCCCGATGGTGACAAGAATAACGGCGGTGATATATCTGAACTGGCACGCACCATTTTGCCGCCGAATGTGTTGCTCGCCATTCGCTATGGTTTTCTCATCATCTTCGCGCTGGCGTCCATCATCGTCATCGGTGCCATCCTCAATTCTGCCGCCCATGGCCGCCTGACCCGTTCGGAACTACCAATATTCTCGGCACCAGCGGCAACATTTCTCGCCATAATGACTGGTTTTTGGGCCTTTGCCTGGCCATTTAGAGAGCGCTCCCGCCTCTTTTCCATGTTGTCAAAACTCATGCTGCCGATCCTGGTTGTTTCAGGGCTCATCGTCCTTTGCACGGCAGTTTATTTTGAATATCGGGCCGTGACTGTTGACCCCTTTACTGACCCGATCAAACAAATCGGACATCCGCTGAGTTCTGCCAAAATCCATAAGCTGGTGATTAGCTGGTCAATGTCCGCCGTTGTTTTGATCACAGCCCTGGTCGTATTGCTATGGCAGCGGGGCCGTGATTTGAGACTGTTCACAGCCATTGCGGCATTGGCCCTGGTGGCTATCTCGGTCGGTCCTTTGAACGTCAATAGCAGCTACGCCTCCAGGATAAACGCCGAGTTAAGGCCGCTTTTGCAAAAACATGCGCTGACGACAGGTTCCGTGTTACGGCCCAAAGATGAAATCAAATGGCCAGAGGAAACATCTATCCTCGCGCGCTCGCTGGTAATACGGCTGGCCGGTATTGCTGCCCTTGGCAATCTGCCAATATCGGGCGATGAGCGCACGCGTCTTTTCGAACAAGATGCGCCTTCCTTCCTGCCGACAAAGCGTCTGTCAGCCGTACTGAAGCGGCTCAATCTCGGCCCAGCAACCATGGTCTCGTTGCGGCGCTCGCGCGATAGGTTTGTCTTATATTTCCGCAGCCAGCAGGCCGTGGCACTGGATGTTACGGGATATGATATCGCGTTTGAGACAACCCTTCGCGAGCGGCGTGAACTAACGCTTGATGGTCGCAAGGTTCTGCAATACTGGAAATTGAGGGAAAACGGGCAGCTGATTTTCAGCATCGAAGACAAGGTCACGGCGCGGTTTGATCTGACCCCCTTATTGAACCGTCTCGTGGATCAGGCAAGAGAGCGGCAGCGGGCCCGTGAGCTGAACCGTATTGCTCGCGAGACGGGGGGAACGCCGATTCCCCAGAAGCGGGAAGAGGATAAACAGCAGTCTATGGTTTTGAATAGTCTGGGAGACGGGGCGCAGTTTAGGCTGCTGTTGCAAGGGCTGCGCGTGAGCTATAACAAAGGTAAATTTTCGCTCGGATTTGGCGGACGAGGCTGGTTGTTGATCAACAAGCAGGCACTCGTACCGCTTGGCGCTGCGCAAGACTCGGCAGCAGGCAAGCCATAAGTTAAATTTGGTTGCAGCGTCAAAGATGAGGTGTTGATTGATTTAGGCGAGCCAACAGGATTTGATCTCGTAACGACTGTCGCGCCCTCGCCCGCCCCCAAACTAAAAAAACGCCTGCAGGCCCGTCTGCGCGCGGCCGAGGATGAGGGCGTGGATG
>JAJRRE010000190.1 GCA_024279745.1 Alphaproteobacteria bacterium | reverse complement strand
CACCGATGTAATGCTGTCGCTTTTATTCAGCTTGCGTAGCTGAAACCCGATACCCGCCATTATGTTTCCTCGCCGCCCGTTATGTTCCGCGCTGCGCTATTGGCGCCAGACATCGCCAAGCCGCCCGCTGCTGTCGCAGCGAAACCCCTGCCTAGATGCGGCCCTGACGCCGACAACCCTGACGCCGGCGGCCGCGCGGCCCCAGCAGCGATTTGCGCAGGGTCCTGGTTTGGTAAGGTCATCAATTGGCGGTAAAGACGATGATAAGCGCCCGACGCCTGCTGCGACGAATAGGTTTGTTGCACGCGCTTGCGCAAGGCCTCACCATAGCTCTTGCGCAAGTCATTGTCCTTGAGCAATGAGCCGACGGCCCTGGCAATCTGATCGGGCGCCACCAGATCGGTAATAATCCCGCCAACGCCCAGGCGCGGGGTCTCATCACTGCGCCCGTCAATGATCTCGCGGCACGAGCCGACATTAGTCGAAACAAAAGGTATACCGGCGGCCCCCGCTTCCAGCACAACAAGCGGCTGCGATTCGCTCAGTGATGTCAGAACAACCACATGGATTTTGTCCATGTAATCGACAATATTGACCATACCGGTAAATTCAACGCAATCGCCCAGATCAAGCGTCTCGACCATGGCGATGCATTCAGCATAATATTCGGGGTCCTCATCAATCGGCCCCATCACCCAGGCGCGCAAATCAGGTACGCTTTGGCGCAAGATCCCAGCAGCTGCAATATAGGTTTTTACATCTTTAATCGGCACGACCCGTCCAATCAGCGCCATGGTCGGGCGTTTATCGCTGCCGGCGCGCTGCACATTTGAAAACCGCTCCAGGTCAATACCGTTGGCGATCACTTTCAGCCGTTGCGGAATAGCGCCCAAAGATTTTTGCACTAATTGATTGTCTTCATAGAGTGTTACCACCTGCGCACAGCCTTCATAGCAGGTCTTGGCATAAGCCTCGAACGCGCGAATCCACATATCGCGTAGATCAACACGAGGATCATCGAGGGCGTGGCCCTTGTCGATTGTATCGGACACCCAATCGGCCATCAAAAGCTCGATGCGCCGCTCATTTGTATAGATGCCGTGTTCGGTCAGCAGCGACGGGCGCCCGGTCTCCAATGCCGCGCGCGTTGCCAGAACCCCGGCATAGCCTGTTGAAATCGTATGATAGACTTTGGCTTTGGGCAGCTCAAATTCAAGTGTTGCAAACAGCCCGCCAAGTAGCGCCCGCCACGCCCAGAAAAAATGCAAAAATGAACCGTAAGGCATATCATTCCCATACATACGCTGTACGATCTGCCAGCAAGCGGGCGAGTTGTACAAGATGTTCAGCGGTACATGGGTTTCGATGCGCGCCAATTGTTCACTGACACCACGCAAGGCATCAAGCCCGCCGTCGTTGACCAGACGCGATAAGGCGTCGGCAAGATCGTCAATGCCCGGGGGAACCTTTAAATTGGTACGCGGACGCTCGCCAAACTCCTGCAAATAAAGATGATGCAGCGCCACCGCATTGGGTGGCAGCGCGTAGCGCGAGGGCAATTGCATCGGCTTGGGCCACAAGGTAACGATTGAAAAACTCGTGTCGGTCTGAGTGCGCATCAGCCAATCAATCCAGGCCGACACACCGCCGGGCACATAAGGATAACATCCTTCCACAATCAAACAGACGTCGGTTTCCCGAGATTGAAGTTTTGTAGGGGGGGCAGCTCCCCTGGCAACACTGCGGGGCCATTTCATCATGGGCCGAGCTCGCGTGCAGGTGTAGGCGATACCACAAATGGCAAAGGCCGCACGCGCTGAAATTTGGATTTGTACCGTTTGGCATCTTCACGCAACGCGCGAAAGGCACCAAACGCGCCCCGCTTGAGCAGTAACGCTTCATAAGCTGCCATTTCATCTGCCGTCAATATGTGCGGCTGCGGCGACTGGTGCGGCGGCGAGTGCGAGTACGGCGCCAGCAACTGCGGGAGACCTTCGGGCATTGACACCGAATTGCTTATAACGACGCCCCTTTCTCCACCTTCATCGCCTTGGATTTGACGGCGTAAACGATCGGTTAACTGGTCAATTGCCTGACGGCACGCCGCACGATCACCCTCATCCAGCAGGCCCGATGACAAACATTGCTCCAGCTCACGGGCCAATTTCAGCCCGCTTGTGGGAGTGAAGAAATCTGCGTCATCGATTTCTCGGTTTTCTCGGTTTTCCAGGTTTTCCAGGTTTTCCAGGTTTTCCAGTTGGCCGATTAATTCGCGGGCCAACAGTTTAATGGCGTCGCGCACATGCGCTGCTACTGCCGCCGCCTGCACGCGAATGACCGGTTGATCGCTTTGCAAGGCATTATGTAAGGCTGGCAAATAATCGGGATGAAACTTTCGCGCCACCAGCCCCAGAGCATTTTGCTTGTCGCGCAATGAGCCCTCCTGCATCACAGCGGAAAAACTGAGCGGTGCCGGCCCACTAAGATTGAGCGCGCGGCCAATCGCAACCATATCGCAAAATTGCGTGACTTCATCAACGTCGGTGGAATGGGAAATTCGCTCATACCATTCTTCAAGCAATTGTGGGGGGCCAGCTTTTTTCCGCCCCATCACCGTCACAACAAGCGCATCAATTGCCCCCAGCGGACCTATTCCCAATGTCGCCAAGACTGCAAGATACAGCGCGCTGATATCGCGCCGATGGTGACCCGCAACATAAATTAAATAAAGCCCTCCGGCGAAAATCGCAAAATGCCCGGCCAAGATCCACGCCGCATGCCAATTCAGATAAATACCAGTACCGACCAAACTGCATTCAAAAAACGCGATCATGAGAACGGCGATCAAATCGCTATTGCTAGTTTGGCTGACGCTGTGTGCGGCGCCATTGGTGTCATTAGTGTCATTAGCGTCATTAGCATCTGTGGCATTTGTCATTTCACAACCGGGATCAGTGCCATGATTTTGGGGGGCTGCAAAACGGCGCAATGACGCTTTGCCGACGGGCCTCGTGGCAGTTTGTTGCGATGGCCGTGTGTTGACCGGCGGCACATTTGGTTTGGTAGGCTCCGGCGCGGTGTCATTCATGAGCTTAATAGATTTCTTCATATCACCGCACGATCTTCGGTTTTCTCAACTTAGTCACCTGCTGCTTTTTTCCAGCTTGGGTAAGTCCCTGCGGCGCCGGGATAGGTGAATGCCACCGTTTTTTGCGCCAGTGTTGAGAGCGAGATGGATGCGCCTTGCGTGGCCTACCGTCTCCTTCGATTAAAATGGCGTCGCCGCCCATAAGCTCAAGCGCCCCAGACAAACGAGCTGCAATCATTTCCAAATGAGAGTTAAGCTCGTCGCCCATCCGTTCGGGCAATATTTGTTCGACCTTAAGAAAGCCGAGCACACGGCTGCGATCATTTGAGCGCACCGGGACCGCCGCCATGCCCTGCCCGGCCAAAATAGTCTCATCCCCCGCTTGCAAAATTGTCAGTCCGCGCAATTCTACCAATAAATGGTGGGCAAGCGGGTCATCGGCCGCGAAGCTACGGTGCAACAAATCGGCTTCGCTCCAGCCATGCGACGCGGCCAGCTCGGCGCGAACACCGCGCAAGGCAAACAATGAATATTGCCCCGCCCCAAGCAATACCTCCAGCGCCGCACCGAACCTTAACTGGAACAATTCTGGATCCGCCGTGCCGAGCACAGCCAGGGCATTCAGCAACGCCTTACCGGCCGGATCACCGCGTCCTGCGATATTCCGTTCCAAACGTTCGCAACGCTCACGCAGATTTTCACTATAGGCAGCAATAGCGGTACGCTGAACCCGCAGCTCCTGCACATTGCGATGTAACACGCGGCGCTCCGAGATTTGCCGCATTCGAAATTGTCCCAGCACCAAAGACGCCGCAATCCATAGGACCGGCTCTGCCCAGATGCGAATAAGGTAGCTGAAATGGTTCTCGCCAATGTCTTGCTCTGGCCAGCCCATAAACGCCGTAAACAAAATCGAGACCCCGGCGGCCAGCAGTCCGCTGACCGTCCCGTATTGCAAACTAAGCAATAAAACTGGCAACCAAAAGGGATGGGGCTCCAGTTCATTGAGATCGGGCAAGCTGTCTACGCCAAATTCCAGGCCAACTATAATAGCAAAGAATACCGCTAACTCGATCAGCGCATTTCGCGGCGGCAGCACCGGCAGTCCAGGCAGAGCCTTGAGAATTGCGGTTTCCGGCGTTTGGTTCGGCACGTTGGTTGGTCTCATACTCATTAACTCTGCAACTGCGATATATTATTTCTTGATGATTTTCGTAGCGTGCCCTGTTGGAGATGATTGGAGCCCTCCCCCCGCGCGCTAATTAGAAAATGGCAGTAAGCTCGAACCTAATGCCGAAATTTTTGAACGCCGGGACTTTATAAGAATACCTGGTCCCTGATCGTTCTAAGTGGAAGCCGCCTTGCACCCCGCACGCCTTCGGATAGAGGTGCTTTCAATAGATGCATGGATCGGAGCAGAAAACCAAAACTTCGAGCGTGTCCAGATTCACCGAAGTAATTCCATCAAAGTCAAACACGCTCTAGCCTTGGACTTTTGCAAATATTTTTGTGATGTCATCGACCTCAGATCTTTGGTTGTCAGCCTTGCGCTCAATACGATCAATGCGATCAATGCGATCAAT
>JAJRRE010000189.1 GCA_024279745.1 Alphaproteobacteria bacterium | reverse complement strand
TACGGTTGCGGTTGGCTCGACTTTTCCAGAGTGCTACAACGCACAAACATTACGACTCTAGTGCGATTGCGTTGCGGTTGGCTCGACTTTTCCAGAGTGCTACAACGTCATTCTTCTTTGCCTCCTACCCCCACCGGTTGCGGTTGGCTCGACTTTTCCAGAGTGCTACAACTCAGCTTTCACAGACCATCCAGCGCGTTCAGTTGCGGTTGGCTCGACTTTTCCAGAGTGCTACAACCTATCGCGACCCAACACTTTGAAAACCGGATGTTTTATGGCAGTTCAAACGCTTAAAACATTCGGTTTTCATCAAAACATCACCAATTGAGCTGGATTTTTGGGCCGGGCACCGCGCCGGGCGCCTCTTAAACAGACTATATTCTCGTATTGCTTGTCGGTAAACTGCAAGATGTCCACTTTGCCCTCGGGCGGCACAGCTTTTTCGATTTTGGTGAGAAGAGATTGCACGGCATCCTTGCCATTTGTATGGCGCACATAGACTGAATACTGCGCCATCTCAAACGCATGGTCGAGCAGAAAATTGCGAAATTGCTTTAGATAATCTGGCACAGATATTAACTGACAGGCTGGCGCCGTGACCTCGAATAATGAGCGCCGCCATGTCATCGATGGCAATTTTGCCGACGATTTCGCTGTCGATTTTAACGCTGAGAAATCCTCGTGAAACGCTGAGATAAGCCCCGTCAGATGATATTTCGACGATACGATTTTGCATGCCGCCCCATAGGGTCAGGTGAAAATTGGAGATTGGAAAAACTACTATCATCCCAATTGTCCTGATGCGCCATATCGTCTGCGATTATTGGTAAATTTTGACCACTCCTGACGGGCTGACGGTTACGCGCTTGGCATTGGCTTGTTGCAGGGAGCCTGGGGATTTAATTATATATTTGAGGGGATCGTTGCCGTCATTTTTTTTGCGTGTGCGCGCATCGACGTTGGCTTCGAGGTGCTCCGACATAATTACCTTACCGGGGGTTACTTGATTGACCACGACCGACAGCCGACGTCCATCGTAATCTATTTGCAGGAAGTCATTTTTGCGCAGACGCATGAGCAATTTCTGGCCGTCGCGGCCAACCAGGTTTTGCCACCATTTTTTGTTCTTGCGAGCAAGTTGATAAGCTCGATAAGTGGAGATGACCTCGCCGGTCCATTTGCCCTTATCATTCAGCCAGATATCGTAGCAATAATTGCCGTCCCCCTTATAGGCTTTGTAGACCTTCCCTGCCGCGTTCTTCATCGGAATGACATTCAGTTTTTCTTCGATCCTGACTTTATAGACCCGCGGCTTCATTGCACTGCCTGCATCTTTTAAAGCCTGTTTGAAATCTGCCCCGGACAGGCCGAAGGTCGCTTCTTTCAATTCAAGTCGGATAATTTCATCGCGGATCTTTTCAAGGTCTTCCGATTTCTTAAAACTGTCGCTGTCCAGCGGTTTGCGTAAGACGACGGTACGAACGCCCTTTTTATTGGGCTCACCGTCGGCTCCTTTGGGGATGCCATAGGCTGTGTCGTTGTGCATTGCCGCTTCAATCCCGTGGTCGGGCTTGTGACTGACAATGATTGCCCTGACGGCGGTTTCAACATCGGTGCGGAAGTTGTCCCAGGGCTTTTCAATGCCGGCAAGCAATCGCTCGCTGAAAGCATCTTCGTTTTGCTTTGCCTGATCGGCAGCCTTCTTGAGTAAGCCGCGATCTGTACAGGCGACGACGATGGCATCTATGGCATGGTGGCGATGATCATTGCGGTTTTTCTTTTGGGCTTCGGACGCTTCTTCATTGTGGCCGCGCAACACGCTGTCCAGCCCCCACTGCCAGCGCAGATCGGAGGTCAGGCGGCCGGGAATGACCCAGACATTGTTCTTCGCGCCCTTGTAACCCTGCCCGCCATATATGGCCTCAAGATAACCTTTAGCAAGCCGGGAAATATACTGGGTGTCGGTGAGCTGGCGGGCGAGAAAGTCACCGTCTTGCTCATAGCGCTCCATGGCATCGGGCCCGAAGCGCCAGCGTTTACTGGCGGGCAACGCGTCGGCGCGCCTCGCGATCTCCTCCCAGTCATAGCCTGGAGGTGAGGCGCTAAATGCTGCATGGGGTGTCTTGTTGCCCTTGTCCCGATTTGCGCGGCGCAAGGACAAAACCTTGTTGGAAAAGCTGTCGTCGAACGTGTCCGAGAACGGCAGAATATGTTCAATTTCTACTTCATCGGAAAAGAGATTATGCGCGCCGATATGTTCGCCGGTATATATGCAGCATTTGCCCAGGGCTTCTAATTCCTCATAGAGCCGCAGACGCATCCGATTTTCATAATTGTCTCGCTGCCCTTTGAATTCATCGGCAAGCCGCAGGCGCCGCTGGTCATTGGCGTCCTGATTGTCGCTCTGGCGTTTTTCAAGGTCCTTTTTACCTTGCGCCGAGAGCGGTAAATCGCGCGCCAGTTCAATCACAATCTCGGCGGGCGGGCCAAAACGCTTTAGCAAGTCGTTAATGACGGCACGGATTTGGTTGAGCGCCACATGCACGGTTGGATTAGCGAGTTTGCCATAGCGCCTTTCATCTGGATGTTTTGGTTCACCCGAGCCAAAGGCGACAGAGCGATCCAGAATGCGCCCATAATAGGGTAGAGCCTCGTCAAATATCTCGCCGGTGCCGTGCGGTGTGTGGCTACCAAGACCGGCTTGCTTAACGGCATCAGAATAAACGGTAACACCGGCTTCAAGCGGCGGCAGGATTTTGCCCAGTGCAAGTTTGCTCAGACTACCATAACCGGAGACGAGCGGACAATCGGCGACATTGAAGGCGCGCTCATTGTCCAGGCCGTGGGTCTGCATGAGATAGGCAACAAGTGTGTCTTCGTCTTCTTCATCAATAAGCTGGGTAACGATCTCGTCTTGCGTCGCAAGATCAAGTTCAAACCAGGACGTCCCCCATCGTTCCTTCTGCATCATCTGGGCAGCGGTTTCATCGCCTTTCAGAAATGAGCGCTTTTTGCTTTCGGTGTTGAACGGGTCATGAATGTCAAGTTTGGGCAGTCGTCTGATTTGATCAAAAGTTACTTTGGCAGTTTTACTTGTCGGGCGCAGCAGTTTTTGGGCAATGAGATCGCGCTGCCGCGTTGACAATACAATTTTCGTTTGACCCGTTGGGCCATATTTTAGCGCATTCACTTCTTGAAATATGCGCGCGCGCTGTGTTGACGGCAGGGCCTTGGCAGCGCGGGGTTTCTCGGGAATGAGTGTACATTTGCCAACTGGCGGTGACTTAAGCGGATGTTGCGATTCGATCGTGTCGCGCAGACGCTCATAGGCGGCATCATTCAGCGCGCGCGGATGATATTGCTTCTGGGCCTTCCAGATTTTACCCAATTCGTCGAGGATCAGCGCGCGGGTCGGATAATAGTCATATTGCCATTTGGCGCCTTCGCCCGATTTGCGCACGCGGGCTAATGGCTGCGCATCGCGGTTTCCTTTGGTGGCCGATTGATTGCGCCGATAAGTTTCCAGACGCGGGCGGCCAAATAACTGGCCTAGTGTTTGTGCATCCTTCTCTTTCAGTCTTTCTAGCGTCCGTTTGGTGGCGTCATGCACTTTGCCACTTTCGTTGCCATCGGCCCGATCCGTTTTGCGATTGGACTTGAACCCACGGCGCTGATGGAGATGGAATATCGCGCGGCCCAATTGGTGGAGCGTGATCTCCTCATCAAGGGCGCGGGCACGCAATATCCAAGGGTCGGTGTCAATCTGGGATACGCCTTTGCCGCCTTCGAGGAACTTACGTGCGGCGGGATCGGCGGGCATGAGGCCAAATTCGATCAACTGCCGCATAAGACGAGTGCGCCGGCGCTTGTACCGGTCGCGATTTTTGCGCGCGCCGCGCGGCTCCCGACGTTGCACGGCATTTGATTGTTTGTCTTTAGCGTTTCGGCCGTCGGAGAATATTCGAACGCCGCAGTCTTTTACGCCAATTGGTGCATAAGCGCTTTCAGATCGGCCGAGTTCCAGCGCTGCCCAGCCTAACGAATTTGTGCCTAAATCAATCCCAAGTCGCCAGGTCAATGTACGCTCCTACACATTCAAAGGGAGTGCCGCAGCGCCCAACGGGGGGGGGGAAGCACTGGACCTGCGGCTGGTACGCAGTTATAATGGGTCTGCTCTGGAAAGCTGAAAGCAAAAAACGATCTGCTCCGTGAGGTTTGGACCCCCAAGCCCCATCACTACGAGATACAATTATTCTTATACCGACCAATTTGGAGAGTTCAATGAATATTTAGCCCCCTAAGACATTGACTAGGGGGTAACTATCAGTAGTATATCTAATCGTGAGCTGAAGAATTTGCTGTGAAACAATGTCTTAGTTGCGGTTGGCCGCCATTGTCGCTAGAGTAATCTTGCATTTTAGCACTCTGGAAAAGTCGGGCTTTCCGTTAACAAGGACAATGTCCTTTGGATAGTCCATAAAATGCTACAAAAGCGGTTTGCCTCTCGGGGCACATCGCTTTTGTGTTTTGGTGGCAGCAACGGCCCTGTGGAAACTTTACAAGCATGTGAGGAACGGCGTTTGTGCGCTCTTGCTCAGAACGCGGCCGTTGAACGTAACACGATTTCAGGACCAGGAACGGCTCGCAGGCGCAGTGACCAGAACGGGCAGCAGGTACCATCGCAACCCGCAATGTCCTCGACGTCTGTGCCGCCCCTACAGGCGAGGCAATTGGCGTGAATGGCCTCGGCAGGCGCCGGCAGCGGTTTGGCTGACCCATCGTCCCGGCGCGGCATCGGCAGCAGGGAAAGCTCGCCGTCCGGTCGCAAAACGATTTTGGGCTTGAGGCGCGGCGCGTTGTTGAACTCGCCGTCCGGTCTAATCGCCAGCTCGTAACTGGCGATCTCTAACACGTTGCGAACCGTCGGCTGATCGCTGCCGTCCAGACAGAACTCAAAATCCCCGGTATAGCCGCCGGCAAACAGTTTGCGCGCGACCCTGTGAACCGGCGCATAGGTGCGCGTGGCCCAGATCTCCCCGCCAAACGTGACGCGGTAGTAGGCCCGGCCCCGGCGATCATCGGGCTTAATGCGAACCGTGTAGCGGGGACCGCGCGGGGATAGGCGCGTGATTGAAACGCGGGGGAGTTTGTTCATTGCCATCCCCTCACGTTGCAGCCAGCGAGCCGGAATGTGCTGTGGCCCCGGCTGATCAGGATCAGGGCGCCAATCTCGGTTAGCGTTCTAATCGCCTCACGGTAACGACCAACAGACCAGCGGGGTATCAGGCGGTCCCGCGCCATGGCGGTCGGCCATAGGGCAAACGGTGCGCTGTGCGCGTTGAGCATCTCGCAAAGTGTGGCGTAGAGGAAATAGGCACTGGTGGCACTGGGAGAATGATTTGCAAACGCGGTCAGTGCGCCCGGCGGGCTTGCAAAACGCACCTCATGTCCGGCTGACCTGAGCCCCGACACGAACAGGATATTGCACAGAAATTTTGGATACATATTGGACGCGACGTTGCCGATTGATTGGTCAGTAAAAATCGATTTTATTAGGCACAGTTGATGAATGAGCGTAGCGCGGTCGCCTGTGGAAATTCCCCAATGACTGCCCATGTCCTTACTGCGCGTGATCACGTTTGTTATCAAGTATGGTGCGTCCGGCTCATCCACATCAGGCGTCACCTGTGCTTCGCTCATTGCCTCGTCCTTCCCCATAGCCGCTTCCTTCCGGTTTGGGTTTGATAGCCGTCTGCACCCAGCGCTGGCGTACAAACCAGACGGGCGATGTGATCGACCAGCCATGCAATGCCACAGCGCGACAGTGGGCTGGTTTCAAATATTGATAGCATTACAGGGAGCCCTGATAACGGTCGGGGTAGCCGTGCCCAGCGGGTTAATCCGCACTATGGTGCGCCGCTATATACAGGCGGCGCTGACGTTAGACACATGGCACTGACGAGTTTGCCCCTATAGCGAAATCGACAGGATCGGGCGGCAGCAGCACCGCTGGACGAGCAGCAGTTGCAGCGGCTGGCGTGACCCTTCAGCTGCGAACCCATCATGTGGCAAGAGGCCTATTCCAGCCGCCAACTGGCGCTGACGCGCACATGCAGGGCTTTGCTGCCGCGCTCAACGGGTACGGCCTCAACCGACATCGCCCGGCCAAAGCCGATCGGACGCCCACCGGACGTTCCTTGTTCGGTTATCGAGACAATTTCGCCAAGGCGCGCCCCGGCGGCTTTTGCATAAAGTTCAGCCTTGCGCCGGGCATCTTCGACCGCTGAGCCGCGCGCCGCATCGCGCATTTTCCCGGCATTGGAAACCTCAAATGTAATCCCGTGAATTTGATTGGCACCA
The DNA here is from genome assembly GCA_024279745.1 of Alphaproteobacteria bacterium. Taxonomy (GTDB): domain Bacteria; phylum Pseudomonadota; class Alphaproteobacteria; order Rhizobiales; family Hyphomicrobiaceae; genus JAJRRE01. Next base: position 3,983 of record JAJRRE010000189.1, on the reverse strand, counting down.
GCGGCCACCAGATCATCGAGCAGCGCCCCCAATTGATTAAGCCTGCGCACGGTCAGGCGCAACTGGTTGGACACGAAATAGCCGGTCACTTTTGGCGGGCGCCCATCGCGATACCGCTGCTGGCGCGGTTGCACTGTCAGATTTGATGTCTGCATATCCCTGGCGGCGATCCCGGCGCGTTTCATATTGCCGATCACTTCATTCATTGCGCCGTTATTGGCGCGCAACGCTGCGGCCGCAGTTTTGTTTTGCGTGCTGACCCCAATAGAAATTCGTGCAAGATCTGGTATTACGGTAATGACACCCTGGCCGCTGACTGTAATTATCCGGCCAGCAGCGCCAGCAGATGACGATCCTTGTGCTCTGGTTGTGGTTTGCGCGCCAAAGATCACAAGTGCCGCCAGGGCCGTCAACGCCAAAAATGCTATCATTGTCCGGCGGGTAGCTGGCTGGGCCGTGGAAATGGCGCCCATTGAGCCAGCTTCCTTTGATCTCGCACGCTGTGTCATGTTTTTTAGTCCTATCCTATTGAAGCCTGTCCAGGTGATACCTGCCCGGGTTAGCCTGTGGGCTAGCCTGTAATTGCACCCGATTCTGCCGGCAAACTATGGCCTGCCCATGCCAGCGGAATGAATAAGACATGAACTTATCTCACAAAAGCCGGTTTCATGCCCGCGCGCCTCTTGCCCCAGCGCCCCGGTTTGCTATAGAAGCGCCTTGCCCCGCGCCGTTCTAACCCGTGCGCGGGTGCTGGTGGGCCTGTAGCTCAATTGGTTAGAGCCGACGGCTCATAACCGTCTGGTTGGGGGTTCGAGTCCCTCCGGGCCCACCAATTGCCACGCGGGCGCCCAAGCGCCGACGGTTTCATTTTAGTCCAAAAGCCGCGAGACAAGAGCTCAATGACGCCACTCAATGCGCTACTATTATCTGATGGACGGCCTGGCCACTATCACCTGGCGGAAGGCGTGCTGGCAGCCATTGCGCGGCGCCGCCCCGTCGAAATTACAAAGCTTGATATAAAGCGCCGCGCTCTGGCGCCTGCCCGCACACTGGCCGGGCTGTTGAATAAGACTATATCTCCGGCCCTTGTCCTGCGGCTCGGCTATGGCATTCGGCCCCGTGATTTGTCAAAAGCCGACCTGCCGAAGTTTGATTTAGTTGTATCAGCCGGCGGGCAAACCATTGCGGCCAATGTCGCAGCGGCACGCTTAACCGGCGCGGCCAACATTTTTTGCGGCTCACTACGCCATGTCAGGCCGCAGGACATGGCGCTGACGATTTCATCATATAAAGATCATGCAAGCCGCCCGCAGCACATTATTGCGCTGAAACCTAGTGGCCTCGACCCAGACCAATTGGCAGGGCTTAGCCCCGGCGATGTCGGCACAGGAAGGAAACCAGAGCGACAACAATTCGGCCCTGGCGCCCCGCCAGCGATTGGCGGTCTGTTGATTGGCGGCAAATCTGGCCAGTTCACATTTGAAGCCGCTGATTGGGACCAGCTGATAACCTTTATCAGCGCCTCGCATCAGGCGCACGGGACAACATGGATTATTTCAACGTCGCGGCGCACGGATGATGAGATTGCGGACCGGCTGGGCGCACTGGCTAGGCAAGACAACAGCCCGATCTGTGACTATATCGATTTTCGTTTCGCCGGGCCGGGGACCTTGCTGTCGCTTTTTGCCCGCACTGAAGCGATCCTGTGCACGGCTGATTCCAGCACCATGATTTCAGAAGCCGTCTGCGCCCGCCGCCCTGTTGTGGGCATTGAGCCAGCCCATCACAGCTACACGGCGCAAGAAGAACAATATCGCCAGTTCATGAGCAATAATTGCTGGACAACCACCCTGCCTCTGGGCCAGCTATCGCCCGATACATGGCTGGAGCAGCTGGCGCAAATTGAGCCGCTGCGTGAAAATCATCTGGACCGGCTGGCGGCGCAATTGGCCGAGCGCTTGCCGCAACTGTTTTGAATACCTGCAAAAACCAATAGGCCAGATGCGCGAACAGCGCGGCTGCGGCGGCTGAGCCGTTCAACTCTCTAGCGGTGGCAGCTCCAGCAGTGTCATGTCGATCCGCGTGCCCGGTGTGATCTGCCGCAGCACTTCGACATCATCGTCGGTGTGAGCCCAGATATTGGCGGGCGACGGCAGCCGGATTTCGCCGGGGCGGGAAATCGGCGTGGCGTCATAGCCGATGATCACGCAGTATTCTTCGACCCAATAGGCCAGATCACCACGTGCGATGTTCCACTGGGCAGCGCGTTCGCGGCCCGTGCCGATATGGGTGTCGAAATGCAGCGCGCCGCGCCCCCATTGCTCGGCCGTCGACCAGATCGGCAGGGCATACCAGATGCGCTGTGCGGTGGGGGTATCGAGAAGCCGCGCGGTTAGGGTTACAGCGCCGATCTTTATTGTGACGCCGCGCCGGGCCTTGACAATGCCTTTGCGTCTGGTCAGCTCAGTGCCGGGCTTCAGGGCGGCTGTGGCGGGCCGGTGTCTGATCGCTCGTGTCGGAATCATATCGTATACGCCTTGATCAAATCATGCAGCCCGGCCCCTGGTTACGTCCCTATCATACTGGCGGCTTGGCGAAGATCACCACGGAATTGAGCCCGCCAAAGGCAAACGAATTCGACATGGTATAATCGACCTGTAAATCGCGGCCGACATTGGGGATGTAGTCGAGATCGCATTCTGGATCAGGATCGTCCAGACCAATGGTCGGCGGCACCCAGTTTTCTTCCAGCGCTTTCAGACAGGCCACGGCTTCAATGCCGCCGCCGGCGCCGAGCGGATGGCCGTGCATGGATTTGGTCGATGAGACCGCCAGTTTATAAGCATGGTCGCCAAAGACGTTTTTGATGGCTTTGGTTTCATTGAGATCATTATCGGTGGTTGCTGTGCCGTGGGCATTGAGATAACTGATCTTTTCCGGTGTCAGCCCGGCATCGTTCAACGCCATCTGCATGGCATAGCTGGGGCCCTCGACCGTTGGCTTGACCATATTCTCGCTATCCGATGCCATACCGTAACCGACAAATTCGCCGTAAATTTTTGCCCCGCGTGCCTGCGCATGTTCCAAAGATTCCAGCACCAATATGCCGGCGCCCTCACCCAGAACCGTGCCATTGCGTTTCTTGGAGAACGGAAAACAGCCATCGGGCGAGAGCACATGCAGCGCCTGCCAGGCTTTCATGGTGCCGTAATTGATAACGCTTTCCGACGCGCCGGCAATCGCCACGTCGACCAGACCACCGCGAATATAATCGCGCGCGATACCCAGCGCATGGGACGCGGTTGAACAGGCCGAGCAGGTTGCGAATGTCGGTCCCTTGACGCCAAATTCAATGCCCACATGAGCCGACGCGGATGAGCCGATGATGCGCAGCAGCGTCAAAGGATGAGTGGCTTTTTTCTTATGGATAAATAGATCGCGATAGGCGTTTTCAAACGTCACCAGCCCGCCGGCGCCCGAACCAATGATGCAGGCGGAGCGGTAAGGGTCCGATGTTAGCGGCGCTTCCAGACCGGCTTGCGCAATGGCTTCATCGGCGGCGGCGGCGGCATACCACGAATACCGGTCGGCAAGCGTAATGATCTTGTCGCGCTTGAAGTGTCGCAGCCGCGCCTTGGGGTCGAAATTCTTGACATGGGCCGCGATCTGGATCTTCAGATCTTCGATCGGGAAGCCCGTGACTTCGCCAACCCCGCTATCACCGGCGCGCAAGCCCGCCCAAAACTCTTCGGTTGTATTGCCAATAGGTGTGACGGCACCCATGCCGGTTACAACAACACGCTTTGGATTAGTCTGATTGGTCATGAAATACTACTTTCCCAGCAATAATTGCCACGCGGGGCACCCATTGCATCAAAACAAAATTTGCGAAATTACACACCGTACCGGCACTGCGGATCAGAACTGTCTGGCGGCTCCGACCATCAGGCACTTGAATGCGATCAATGGGATTACAATCCCGC
>JAJRRE010000014.1 GCA_024279745.1 Alphaproteobacteria bacterium | reverse complement strand
GGCAATAACGAAGCCACCTGTTTGAGCGCCATTCAGCACGGCTTTACTTCTGTGATGATGGACGGCTCACTGAAAGAAGACGCCAAAACCCCGGCTGACTATGATTATAACGCCGGCATCACCAAGCGCGTTACTGAAATGGCGCATATGGTTGGCGCGTCCGTTGAGGGCGAGCTGGGTTGTCTTGGCTCACTGGAAACCGGACAGGGCGAAGCTGAAGACGGCCACGGCTTTGAAGGCAAACTGGATATGGACCAGCTGCTGACCGACCCGGAAGAAGCCAAACGCTTTGTCGAGGAAACCAAGGTTGATGCGCTTGCTGTTGCCATTGGTACATCGCACGGCGCTTACAAATTTACCCGCAAGCCGACCGGCGATATCCTGGCGATGAATGTCATCGAGGCCATCCATGAGAAACTGCCGAATACGCATATCGTGATGCACGGCTCGTCGTCGGTGCCGCAAGAATTGCAGGATGTCATCAATGAGTTTGGCGGTAAGATGCCGCAGACTTATGGTGTGCCCGTTGAAGAAATCGTGCGCGGTATCAAGTCTGGCGTGCGCAAGATCAACATCGATACGGATCTGCGCATGGCGTCCGCTGGCCAGTTCCGCAAAGTTGCGATGGAGCAAAAAGAACAGTTTGATCCGCGCAAATTCTTTATCCCGGCAACTGCCGCCATGCGCCAGGTCTGCAAAGATCGCTTTGAGGCCTTCGGTACTGCCGGCCAGGCGCACAAGATCAAATGTGTTCCCATTGCTGACATGGCCAACCGCTATGCCACCGGTGAGCTTGATCCAAAAATCGCCTGAATTTAAGCGCGGCGCTTTTGATTTATAATGAAAGCCCCGGCTGGAGGATCTTCGGCCGGGGCTTTTTCAATTTAAATTTTGAGTGACTGTACGGCGGGCGTCATGGGGATAAGGATATGGAGATAGGGATATGATGCCTCAGTTGCGAACGCGCCCAGACGTGATAAATAAGTGAGCATAGGTTCCAGCCCATTGCCAATCTCTTTTCGCCCTAACCCTTTTCAAGACGGTGACCCCATGAGCAAAGATATCATTATCGCCCCTTCCATTTTATCGGCCGACTTTGCCAAACTGGGCGAAGAAGTACGCGCCATCGACGAGGCAGGCTGCGACTGGATTCATATCGACGTTATGGACGGGCATTTCGTGCCAAACCTGACCTTTGGCCCGCCGGTGATCAGCTGCATCCGCCCGCACACCAAGAAGATTTTTGATGTACATCTGATGATCGCGCCAGCCGATCCGTATCTCGAAGATTATGCTAAAGCGGGCGCCGATATCATTACCGTCCACGCAGAGGCTGGCCCGCATATTCACCGCTCATTGCAGTTCATCCGCTCCCTGGGCAAGAAGGCGGGCGTCTCGCTTAATCCTTCAACGCCCGAAAGCGTGCTGGAATATATCATCGACGATGTTGATCTGATTCTGGTGATGACGGTGAACCCCGGCTTTGGCGGGCAGTCTTTCATCGACAGCCAGTGCGACAAGATCCGCAACATTCGCAAAATGATCGGGACCCGCGATATCTGGCTGGAAGTCGACGGCGGCGTTAACCGCGACACGGTGCATAAAGTCACCAGCGCCGGTGCCGATGTGATCGTTGCCGGATCAGGCGTCTTCAAGGGCGCGCCCTACGCCGATAATATTTCTGCCATCCGCGAAAATGGTAAAGCCGCGCAGGTTTAATGTGTTTCAGATTTAGAGCATGATCGAACCACCACGGGCTGCAAGTGCAGCCCCGCCAATCGTTTGGCGTGCCATGATGCGGAGCATGTGGGAAATGACGCGAAGCCCGAGCTGTGCTCGGATTAGCCGTGAGCGAATAGAATCTAGAGTGGTTCAATCAGAATATGAAATGCTTATCTGCTCAACGGTAAGGGGCCTGCCCCGTCCGGGATGACGAGAGAGGGGGCGCGCACCCGTTACCTCTGCCCGCTTAATTATTGTCCTCAGGCAGGCGCGGCAGGGGCATAAACTCTACGCCATCGTCGTCAAGTTCAGCGATCTCGTCCGCGCTGGCTTCGCCGTAAATACCGCGCGGCTCGGCTTCCTCAAAATGGATCTTGCGCGCTTCTTCGGCAAAGCGCGGGCCAACATAATCGGCGCTGCTCTCAACTTCTTTGCGCATCTGACGCATGACCGCGATAAACTCTTGGCGAATAGCGTAGATTTTATCTTTTTGTTTCGAGCCTGGCGCCGGCGTTGGCGACGCTGACGATTGTGATGCAGGCTGCGCCGCAGACCCGGCCTGTGATGTCGGCGCCGTGTCGATCGAAGTGGCCGGGCTTTCACTGTTGTCACCGCGCTCCGGCGCCATCGCGGGGTCTGGCGCACTCTTCTCACCAGAAGCGTCATCGCGTTTATTTGCGCGCACGCCGATATTGGGCGCCATCAGGGCCTTGCAAATATCGCTGGAACCGCAGACCGGACATGTCAGTTGGTCTTGCGCGATTTGCGCTTCATAAGCAGCGGAGTTTTTAAACCAGCCGTCGAACTCATGATCGTCTTTGCACTGGAGCTGGAAGCGGATCATTTGACTGGCCCGGTTTTCGCCGGCGCTGCGTCCTCGTCCGTCACATGAACCAGTTGAAACGGCCGGTCGTGGTGCAGCGAGCCGATCTTTGCCCGCGCTTCATAGATTGCCGCGCAGTCGATCTGCGCTGAGATAACGCCCGGTTCAACGCCGCCTTCCGCCAGGATCTCGCCCCAGGGCGCAATAATCATTGAATGGCCAAACGTGTCGCGTTCATTCTCATGGCGCCCGCCCTGCGCTGCCGCAAATACATAGCAGCCGGTCTCAATGGCGCGGGCGCGAAGTAGCGTGTGCCAGTGATAGGCGCCGGTGGTTTTGGTGAAAGCGGCGGGGGCGGCGAGGAAAGACGCGCCGGCTTTGGCCAGTGTGCGGTAGAGGTTGGGAAAGCGCAGATCATAACAAATCGTCATGCCCAATGCGCCCCACGGCAGGTCCGCCAATACGGCCTTGCTGCCCGGTACATAGCGTTTGGATTCGGTATAGATTTCGCCATTGGGCAGGGTC
>JAJRRE010000188.1 GCA_024279745.1 Alphaproteobacteria bacterium | reverse complement strand
GTTTGGCGGCGCGTGGTTTCAAGCAATGATGCACGCGGCGGATGAAAGAAAAGCGGAACTTTTAATAAGCCCTCTTAAGCGTGGTCGTCTTGTTGTTTTATCAGTGCCAGCAATTCATCGACGGCAAGTCCCGGCGCCAGCCGTCCGCGCCGCACTCTATCTTCCAATTCGGGCAGCCGTTCTGAGACGGCGCGATTGGCGTGCAGCGTTTCAAATAGCCGCGCCTTGAGCAGCTCATGCATCCAGGTAACGGCTTGCGATTGGCGCCGGGCTCGGAATTCTCCGCTTGTCTGGAGCGCGGCTTTATGCGCCTCAACTTGCGACCAAAGCTGATCCAGGCCCTGATTATGCAAGGCAGAAACGGCTAGCACCGGTGGGCGCCAATTGGGCGAGGGCGGCGTTAGAATATTCAACGCGGCTTGATATTGGCCGATTGCGTGGTTGGCGCGCACGATGTTGTCGCCGTCGGCTTTGTTGATCACAATCATGTCGGCAAGTTCGATAATCCCCTTTTTAATGCCCTGCAATTCATCGCCGCCGCCGGCCAGCAGCGCCACACAAAAAAAATCCACCATTTGCGCGACGCTGGTTTCCGATTGGCCGACGCCCACGGTTTCGACAATGATGACATCGAACCCGGCGGCTTCGCACAGTGCTATGGTCTCGCGGGTTTTCTTGGCGACGCCGCCCAAGGTTCCCGATGTCGGCGACGGGCGAATATAAGCGTCTTGCGACACAGCTAATTGTGCCATGCGGGTTTTGTCGCCCAGGATTGAACCGCCGGTTCGGGGTGATGTCGGATCGACGGCAAGCACGGCGAGCTTGTGACCGCGCGCAATAAGATTGCTGCCCAACTGGTCGATCAAAGTGGATTTGCCAACGCCTGGAACGCCGGTGATGCCGATGCGGAGGGCCGCGCCGGTAGCGGGCAGAACTTTTTGCAAGACCTGTTGGGCAAGAGCTTGATGGACTGGCTTGGCGCTTTCCACCAGCGTGATGGCGCGCGCCAGCATGGCCCGGTCGCCGGTCAGCACACCGCGGATATAATCGTCCAGTGCCAGGCGAGATTGTGCGATGGGGAGGCGGGCCATGGCGGATAAGTCCTTGGATGAGCGAGTGCGGCGTTGCGAGGGGTCGAGATTATCTGATTTGTTTGAATCTGTCTTAAGCAAAACCCACGGGCTTCAGCCATTTTTGTTGTCGACACTATAACAAATTTGCGCGTTTCAGGCGATTGCTTGTCATTTAAAACTGATCAAGATGCTGTCCTGCTGGATTGTCCCAGCCGAGAAAGTGTGGCCTTCACAACGGGGCTGGTTTGGTGCGCGCGCGGGCCGCCAGAGCAATGGCGGTCAGCACCAAAGTGGCGCCAACGATCTGACTGGTTTTGACGGTTTCGCCGAGCAGCAAAATTGAGACGGCAAAGGCGGTGATCGGGATGGCGCTCATGGCAATCCCCGCCATGAAGGTATCGACAGATGGCACCGCGCGATACCATAGCAGCAAGGAGAACACGCCGGCCGCCAGCACATACCAGGTGCCGACGATCCATATCGCGGGCGTGATTTTATGCAATTCAAATCCGCTCAAATCACTCAGGGCGAGCGGCGCGCAAAGCACCAGCCCGGCCAGATTTGCGGCCAGCGCCAGACGGATCGGCCGATAAGGCGGCGCCAGGCGTTTTGAGAATATAACGAAACTGGATTCGCCGATGACTGCACCGGCAACCAGGAAATTGCCGATAAACGAGCTGGTGCCGCCGCTGGCATTGGCGATCTGAATGATGGCAATGCCGATCACGGCGAGGGCAATGGCTGTGATCTGCGGCAAACTTGGGCGATCACCCAGAAAGATAACACCCAGCACTACAACCACTGCCGGGATCGTCGCCGTGATCACACCGGCATCAATGGCACTGGTCTGGCGCAGTCCCAGCAGCATCAAGGTCATGAAGCCGAGCATTCCAAACAGCGCCATGCCGGTGACATCGCGGACCTGGCTGAAACTCATCTGCCGCAAATGCGGACCCTCTTCGCGGTGAACGAGCAGTGCCAGAACAGCTGAGCAGACCGCAAAGCGGTAGAAGGTGAACAAGAAGATCGGGACATGCGCCACCAGATATTTGCCCAAGGGGACGTTAAGCCCGGTCAGCATCATGGCGACAAACAGAAAAATGGTAGCAATCGGGCGCGACATCAGCTTCGGCATATAGGTTCAACCTGGATTATTCTAACTGCTGCGCCGGTCGCCCCAAATGGTTCCCATGACACGCTAAAACATCAATTTCGTCATGCCTTGGCCTTATGCCTCTGGCAAGCCCACATTTAGGACCAATTTGGCCTAGCGTGATTTAACGCTAAAGATCGAAATGGGGTATGTTGGAATTATCATTTTTATCGATAAACCGGTAAGTTCCTATTAATATTGCAAAAATTTCGATGGCGTTTAACGCCGTCACATGGTTCGTTGCAGGTTTGGATCACGATGTGGTGGGATGTTTAGATTTCACAGCGGGCCAGAATGATTGAAGTAAAGGAAATGTGGGATGTTGAAGAAGTTAGCAGCGCTTTGTATGGCACTGATTGTTATCGCGGTTTACACGGCCGCTCAGGCTCAGCGTACCAGCAGATCACCGCAATGGGTTAAGCTGGCATCGCGCAACATCGACCTACGCACAGGACGCGCCACTTTAGGTGTCAGTTCGCGGCGCGGTGCCATGAAGGCAATCCGGTTTCGCGCCTCGCGCCGTAATCTACAATTGACCGGTGCAACAATTTATTTTCGTGGCGGTGGGCAGCAACGCCTCGGCGGAATTTCTTTGCGGGCCAATCGAAACAGCCGAACCTACACGATACGAGGCGGCAAACCCATAGCCAGAATTATTGTTAGCTATAAGCGCGTCAACGCCGCCCGTCGCTGGCTTCGGTTGCAAGTTTATGGGGCGCCTGCCGCTACACCTAAGCAGCAACCCAGAATCGTAATCGGCAAAAATGATCCACGCGCGGATAAGCGCCCAAGAGCACCAGCTAAATTCAATGACAGGCGGCTCAATCCAAAACTGCCCGGGGCCTTTGTACTAAAGAAGCGCCGGGTGCGGCAGCGCGATGGAAGTTACCGTACCGTGACCGAAGCGGTTCGCTCGAAGCAGCCAACGGCGCGGCGCCAGGCTGACAGAACACCAGCACGCGCGCTGGTTAAGAAAAGTCGGCCAAGGAACAACACCGTTACGGCTCAAAGCCGCCGGTTGCAACGAGAAGTGACGCGGCGCGAAAGAAGCCGTCAGCCCGTTGCTGGTCAGCCGCGTGCGCTGCGCCAGGGCCAATCGCGCGATAGCTTCGCAAAAAGCGGTAATGGCGGCAATGATGGCGCGCCGCGCGGCGGCGAACGTGCCGGCGTTAATAAAAATGGCCGTGCGCTTAACGGCGTCAATCAGCCACGCTCGCCCAGAACGGCTACGCGTTCATTGCGGGCCCCGCCATCTGCGCCTCCTGCCCCGCCTGCTCCCCGTGCTGCAAAGCCACCGCCGCCGCCGGTAGTGGCCTCAAGGCGCCAGAGCACAGGACAGGATGAGAGCACAGGACAGGACGAGAGCAACACGCGCAGTGCGGCCGCTGAAAGACGAGTGGAAGAAGAGATCATCGATAGAGATGGGGCGCCCAAACCGGCAGACCCGAACCCGGTAGATAAGTCCAAAGATTATGACATCATGCCCGTTTACTACGGCACCAACCGGGCGATGAAGCAGGGCGAAAAACGCATTGAATATTCGAGCGACGATGCTGAAAAACTTCGGCTTGGCCGGGCACTGGTAACGGTACCCAAAACCCACACCATGCCGAATGTGGAACGGCCCTGGGCGATCCACATTCCTTGGTGGGGAAAATTGCAATTGCAAAGCGAAGACCCCAAAAAGCACTTCACAATTAAAGAGCTGAAGCAGCTGCGCGAAGAGGATTTCTTGCGCTTCGTGAAACAAAGATTGGCACGCTCCAAGGTCTATAAGGATCAGGCGCTGGTTTTCATTCACGGGTTTAACAATACGTTCGATGGCGCCATCTATCGCACCGCACAGATCGCGTTTGATTTGAAATTCGATTCCGCACCGTTTCTTTATAGTTGGCCCTCCGCTGGCGGCCTTGCCAGTTATTTTTCAGATCGCGAGAGCGCCGAAGCGGCGCGGGTGCATTTGCGTGAATTCCTGGAGCTGATCACCAAAAAGACTGGCGTGAAATCCGTATCCATCATTGCCCATTCGATGGGAAATGTGGCGTTGTTGCAGGTGCTGCGCGATTTAAAATATTCAACACCGGACAGTGTGAAAATCAATCAGATTATTCTGGCCGCGCCCGATATTGGCGTGAAGAATTTCAAGAATCTGGCGCGTGACTTCAAGGGGCTGGCCGATGGCGTTACGCTGTATGCGTCGTCGAACGATCGCGCTCTTGGGTTGTCAAAGCAGTTTTATGGGGCGCCGCGCGCCGGCGATGTACCTGAAGGCGGCCCGATCGTCGTTGAAGGGGTCGATACCATTGATGTGTCGGCGGTCAGCACAGAATCTTTATCGACCAATCACAGTACATATGCACAAACAACGGATCTGATGAACGATATTGAACGGCTTTTGAAAACCGGCGCCCGGCCACCACCAGCCAGAAATAATACATTGGAAATTGTCCGCAAAACGGGGCCTGGCGGCGAAGCGGCGTTTCTGCCAAATGGCACACCGGCGCAATATTGGCGCTATCCGCAGCCGTGAGTAGGGCCCTGGACGCCCAGCCTTTCGCGGCCCTGAAAACCTGCGAAAAAAGCGCGGCCGCGGCGGCGCCCACGGTACCGGCTCCTGCTGCGCGGGTCGGCCTCGCGCCGCGCTGGCCGGGTACGGCAATGTCCTGGGTTCTGGTCGGCGCGAAATTATGCTGCGGCTACGACAGGTTCTGGATGTGAACCGATGGCGCCGCAAGGGTGTAGGCCGGCAGGTTGAGGATAAACCGCGCGCCGCCCGGTGACAGTTGTACATTGGCGCTGCTAGTACTGCTGGTACCGCTAGTACCGTTGGTGTCGTTACGCGCAGCGATGATATCGCCGTTCTGCAACTCCATGATCCGTTTGGCGATGGCCAGACCGAGCCCGGCGTGGGCCGTGTCGAAGGTTGTCGATTTACCGCGATAGAACGGCTCGAACAAATGCGGCAGATCTTCGGGCGGAATGCCCGCACCACTATCGGATATTGTAACCGTAACCGCAGCGCTGTCGCCGGCGTCCTGCGCCGGCCTGGTGCCACAGGAAATTGAAATCGACCCGTTGGGCGGTGTATGCGCGCACGCATTGTCCAAAATATTATCCAGCACTCGCTCCGATAGCGCGATATCGCCAATGGCAAAGGGCAAGTCGGGCGTCATATTGGCGGTAATCGAGATATTCTTCTCGCGCGCTTTCAGCTGGTGCTTTTGCACGACGTCCTGGATCAGCTCAGCCAGCGAGAAGGCTTCAAGGTTCGGTTTGTGCTCTTTGGCATCCAGACTGGCCAGCTCAAATAATTCAGCCACCAGCGCCGATAAACGTTGTCCTTGATGCAAGGCAATATCGAGGAATTGCGCGCGCTCGCCCGGCGGCAAATTCTCGCCTTTCAACTGCACAGATTCGATATAGCCAAGCATGGCGGCAAGCGGCGTGCGCAAATCATGGGCGGCTTGCGCAACCAGTTCGCGGCGCATGGCGTCTTTCTCTTTCAGCTGAACAATCTGTTCCTTGATCCGGTGGGCGAGCTGCGCAAAAGATGTCTCCAACTGGTCGATCTCATCGCGGGGTTTGCGAGCGGGTGCAGGCAAAGGCGGCGTGTCGGCGGCGAAATCTGAATGTTCAAACGCCATCATCTGCGTCGAAAGCCGTGTCAGGCGGCGGGTGAGCAGGTGAAAAACTATCAGCCCGGCAATCAACCCCAAACCCAGGCTGGCGATGATCGTCCACAAGCTCAGGCGCAGGAAATAATTTCCCTGCATCATCTGATCGGCAAAGTCATATTGCTCGCCGCGTAGCACCACATAAAGATAGCCTTGCGGGTTTTGCTTGGTTGGCACCGGTGTCACGGAAAAGGCTTTGCGTTTATCGTGGCTGCGCGGATCGTCGCCGACCAGCGGATAGGGCGCGTCCATGGCCAGAAAAGATTTGATCGGCCCCAGGTCAATGCGCTGGCGTTTGATCTTGCTGGGATCGGCGGAATAGGAAATAATTTTCCCGCTAAGGTCGAGAAGATAAATCTCAATGCTTGGATTGACCGACATATAAAGCTGGAATGTCGCTTTCAGCGCATTTGCATTCAGCCGGCCTTCTTCGACCAGATTGCGGTCGGCGACAATATTGCGAGCCAGTTCGCGATTGAGTTGTTAATTGAGGGTTTCAAAATGCTGCCGGGTTAGCGAGGTGCTGAGGAACACATAAAAGATCCCGATCGCCACCAGCAATACGAATAAGCCCGCTGAAAGTTTGGCATAAAGCGTTCGCAATGTCGGTTCCTCTTCGGGGCCTTAATATCGTAACTATATGTTGATAGCGATTTCCAATCGCAAAACCAGTTTGTCTTTGCGTGCCGGCTCGGAACTTTCACCAAAGCGTGGTTGAGGCGCCATTCTATTCGGCGAACTTATAGCCGATCCCCCAAACGGTCTGGATGAATTTGGGATGCGAAGGATCAATCTCGACTTTGGCACGCAGGCGATTGATGTGGGTGTTGACGGTGTGCTCATAGCCCTCATGGTTGTATCCCCAGACCCGGTCAAGCAATTGCGGGCGCGAGAAAACAAAACCGGGATGGGAGGCAAAGTAAAGCAGCAGATCAAATTCTTTCGCGGTCAGCTCTATGGCCTTGCCGTCCAGGGAAACATGGCGCCGCTGCGGATCGATCTTCAGCCCGTCATGTTCAATGATTTTTGCTGGCGCCGGAGTGCTTGCGGTATTTGCCGCCAGAGCATCGACCCGCCGAAACAGCGCTTTAATGCGCGCTTGTAATTCGCGAATTGAGAAGGGTTTGGCCAGATAATCATCGGCGCCGACTTCCAGCCCGAGGACGCGGTCAAACTCACTCGACTTGGCGGTCAACATCAAGATTGGCACATAGCCGGGGCGGGCGCGGATTTCGCGGCAGACCGACAGGCCGTCGAGGCCCGGCAGCATTAGATCGAGAATGACCAGATCGAAAGAGCCGTTTTTAAAAACGCTAACGGCCTTGGTGCCATTGTCGATAATTTTGGACATGCAGTCAATGTCGGCCAAATGCATGGCAACCAGGGCGGCGATGTCCCTGTCGTCTTCAACAATGAGTGCCTGTCGTTGCATGAAATTATCGAACCATCGAAGGGAAGTGCTGTCAACTGTAACGCGGCCAACTGTGTGATAGCGGACGTTAAAAACTATTCGTCATAGCAGAATTTAAAATAGCAGAATTTAAATACCAAGTGTTTAAAGATGGCCAAAATGCAAAGAGGCCAGCGACATCGCCATGAAGATGTCGCTGGCCAAATGCGCGCCCCTACAGGTTCAAGGCCCGTAACAATTGCCCTAAAGACGCTAGGTTTCAGCGCTTTATACTGGGGGGCGGGAGCGCGTTAAGAACCGTAAAAAAAACGCTGAAGCTTAATTGGTGGTCTTCTTCATAGCGTCCTTCTTCATCATCTCTTCTTTCTTCATCATTTCTTCTTTGGACATGTTGTCCTTCATCATGGCGCCATCTTTTTTCATCGCGTCTTTGGCCATTTTATCCTTCATCATGGCATCGTCTTTCTTCATCATGCCATCTTTTTTCATGGCGTCTTTAGCCATGTGGTCCTTCTTCATCATCTCCTCTTTTTTCATCATTTCTTCTTTTGTCATCTTGTCCTTCATCATTTCCTTTTTGGCATGAGAGGCAGAAAATGCGGCAGTACCGGACACGAGAATCAAAGAAGCAGCAGCGCAGAAGGTGACAATTTTATTAGACATGGACGTATTCCTCATTGAGTTTGATAAATGAACTATACAAATTAAAAGACCGCTCATGTCGCGTGCGTGTAACGCAATTCTAACAAGATCATAACGGCGCCTGATGCAGCTATTTTTGGCGCGCGAGGATTGCGAAATTATCCTTGAAACCGGCCAACCAGATCTATGCCGATAGCCACGCCGGGGGATGGTTCCGCTTGAGGAGAATAGTCCTGCCAAAATAGTCCCGGCACAAAAGATTAGGGGGGAATAAGAATGCATATGCATCATTCTAAATATTGGCAAGCGCCTGGAACATTTGCCGCGCGCGAGCGCGCACTTCGAGCCTCTTTGTCGTTTGGGCTCGGGCTTGGTCTAGTCGGGTTGCTTAGGGTCCGCGCGGTTTAATCCGTGGGCAGCACCGAGCAATGCCTGATCCTGCGGCCGCTCCACCCAATCGCGATGTTTTGCCCCGATTTGTCGCGGGGGGCGTGCAATTTGCACGGCTGTGCTTTAGGGTTCGCCGTGATCTGACACTTTTGAAGATAATCAGCAAGCTGGGGCCCGCAATCAAGCCATCAGCCAATTTGC
>JAJRRE010000187.1 GCA_024279745.1 Alphaproteobacteria bacterium | reverse complement strand
TGGTAACGCAGTGCTCGTTAGAAAGGTTCGCAATATGTCCGCAATACTATCCCAGATCGCCAGCGAAATCGGAGTTGGAGCGTCCCAGGTCAAGGCGGCGGTTGAGCTGCTCGATGGCGGCTCCACGGTCCCGTTCATCGCCCGCTATCGCAAGGAAGCAACGGGCGGGATTGACGATACGCAATTGCGACATCTGGAAGAGCGATTGGAGTATTTGCGCGATCTGGCCGACCGGCGCAAAGCGGTGCTTAAATCCATCGATGGGCAAGGCAAACTTGATGCGGCGCTGAAAGCGCAGATCGAGGCGGCGCAAACCCGCACGGCCCTGGAAGATCTTTATCTGCCGTTTAAGCCCAAGCGGCGCACCAAGGCACAAGTGGCACGCGAGGCCGGGCTGGAGCCGTTGGCGCAGGCATTGCTACGCGACAAAAATCTCGATCCGCTTGTTGAAGCGGCAAAATTTGTTAGTGCAGATAAGGGCGTAGCAGACATTGAGGCCGGGCTAGAGGGCGCGCAGCAGATCTTGATGGAGCAGTTTTCCGAAGACGCTAAACTAATGGGCGATCTGCGCGAAACCTTGTGGCGCGACGCCAAATTATCCTCGAAGGTGATGCGCGGCAAAAAAGACGAGGGGGAAAAATTTGCCGACTATTTCGATTTCGAACAAAGGCTGCGCGATGTGCCCTCGCACCGAGCTTTGGCGATGTTTCGCGGACGCAAGGAAAAGATTACTTCGCTGGCCATTGATCTTGATGTCGAAGAGGGGCGCAAGCATCCCGGCCCGCAACGCATCGCGCGCCATTTTAACATTGAACAGCGCGGTCGCCCGGCCGACAAATGGCTGCTGGAGACGACCGAGCAATGTTGGAAGTCCAAAGTTCATACGCGGCTTTCAGTTGATTTGATGCTGCGCTTACGTGAGGCGGCCGAAGCCGAAGCCATCCGCGTTTTTGCCGCCAATATGAAGGACCTTTTATTAGCCGCTCCTGCCGGTCCGCGCGCGACCATGGGGCTTGATCCAGGTTATCGCAGCGGCGTCAAAGCCGCGGTTGTCGATCAAACCGGCAAGATGGTGGACAGCGCCACCATTTATCCCCATCAGCCGCGCAATGACTGGGACCGCTCCATTGCTACTTTGGCCGCTTTGGCCAAACGGCATAATATTGAGATCGTCGCAATCGGCAACGGCACCGCCTCGCGCGAGACCGACAAGCTGACCGCCGATCTCATCCGCAAAAACCCGGAATTGAAATTGGCCAAGGCTGTTGTGTCGGAGGCCGGGGCGTCGGTTTATTCAGCTTCGGAGTTGGCGGCAAAAGAATTTCCCGATGTGGATGTGTCTATTCGCGGCGCCGTTTCAATCGCGCGGCGCTTGCAGGACCCGCTGGCGGAGCTGGTCAAGATTGATGCCAAGGCGATCGGCGTCGGGCAATATCAACATGATGTGGATCAGGCGGCGTTGGCGCGCTCGCTTGGCGGCACGGTTGAAGACTGCGTGAACGGTGTTGGCGTTAATGTGAATACAGCCTCAGCGCAATTGTTGGCGCATGTGTCCGGGCTCAATCAAACGCTGGCGTCAAATATCGTGGCGTTTCGCGATGAGAACGGCGCGTTCAAAAGCCGGCCACAACTTAAGAAAGTTGCGCGTATGGGGCCAAAGGCGTTTGAGCAGGCGGCGGGATTCTTACGCATCATGAATGGCAAAAACCCACTTGATGCGTCGGCGGTTCATCCAGAAGCCTATACGGTTGTTGAGCGTATCGCCAAAGTAACCGGGCGCCCGCTAACAGCCATGATCGGCGACCGGGCATTCCTGACGAGGCTGAAACCGGCGGACTATGCCGACGACAAATTCGGCGTGCCGACGGTGAGCGATATCTTAGTTGAGTTGGAAAAGCCCGGCCGTGATCCGCGCCCGGATTTCAAAACCGCGAGTTTTGTCGACGGCGTTGAGAAACTATCCGATCTGAAACCAGACATGAAACTCGAAGGCGTGGTGACTAATGTCACGAATTTTGGCGCCTTTGTCGATGTCGGCGTGCATCAGGACGGCTTGGTGCATATCTCGCAACTGGCTGATAGCTTTGTCAAAGACCCGCGCGAAATCGTCAAGGTGGGCGACGTCGTGCATGTGCGGGTGATGGAAGTTGACATTGAGCGCAAGCGCATCGGCCTGACCATGAAGTCGCCCAATGCTGATGCGGGGCGTGCAGACGTGGGCGGGGCCAGAGGCGGCACAGGAGCCGAACGCGGTGCTGGGATGCGCGCAACCGGAGGGCAAGGCCGATCGTCACAGCGCCATCACAGCGCCGCACCGCCAAAACAGGAAAATGACAACGACAATGCATTTGCCGCAGCCTTCAAAAAAGCGCAGAAATAGGAAAAACTGCGGCAGGCGTAAGGGGAAGGTAGGGACTGAATGAGCGATGTGACGACACTGGCCGAGCAGATCGCCGAAATATGGGCGCGCGAATGCCAGTTGGAAGAGCAGGCAATCTTGCAAAGCGATCCTCTGGCGCGCTTTAATTTGCAAGAAGAGGCAGCGGCATTGGGCGCGCAGCGGCGGTTACTGCACGAAGAAATAGCCGGCAAACCTGCGACGTCGGCGCGGGAGGTCTTGGTCCTGGCTTTGTTCGCCGGCGACTTTTTTGCCCAACGGGATGCGGGACGCACGGATCGCAATGTACCGCTACGGCATTTGCACGAGTCGGTGATTTCCGGGCTTGAACAAATAGCCGGGGTAACGCGCGAAGAATTAGGTCTGGATTTTTTATGGATTTCGTCTCATGACGGTCCTGGCACCGAGGGCTGATAGGGGGCGCGAGGTTATGATCTCGCCTGTCATGCTCTAGTAATTTTTGCACGGCCAATAGCACCCGATGCCGTGTTACACAACTAAAGGAGGTCTTGCGCATGAGCGTGTCAACCGGACGAGAGTTCCTATCCATTCCCGGCCCGACCAACATTCCCGATGACGTTTTGGGCGCCATGCATCGGCCCGCCGTCGATATTTATTCCGGCGACCTGCCACATGTCACGATGAGCTGCCTGGAAGATCTTAAAACGGTGTTTGCTACAACAGGGCAAACGTTTATTTTTGCCGCGAACGGGCATGGCGCCTGGGAAGCAGCGTTATCCAATACATTATCGCGCGGCGACAAGGTGCTGGTGCTGGAAAGCGGGCGCTTTGCTACCGCCTGGGGTGAGATGGCGCGAAAGATGGGGCTCGACGTAGAAGTTTTGCCGGGCGGTCCGCGCCGCGCCGTAGACCCGCAGGCGGTCGCCGATTATCTGGCGCAAGATGCAAAGCGCGATCCGGGCCAACAGATCAAGGCCGTGCTGGTCGTGCAAATCGATACGGCGGCCGGTGTGGTCAATGACATTAAGGCCATCCGCGCCGCCATCACTGAGGCTGGTCATAGCGCGCTTTACTTTGTCGATGTGATCGCCTCATTGGGCTGTATGTCGTTCTCGATGGATGAGTGGGGTGTGGATGTGGCGGTTGCCGGATCGCAAAAGGGCCTCATGACGCCGCCGGGGCTGAGGTTTAATGCCGTTAGTGCCAAAGCAATGAGCGCGCATGAGAGGGCGGACCTCACCACCCATTATTGGGACTGGACGGCACGGCTGGCTCCCGAACATTATAATAAATATTGCGGCACGCCGCCGGAGCATCTTTTGTTCGGACTGCGCAAAGCCCTCGATATGTTGCTTGCCGAAGGGCTCGATAACGTGTTCCGCCGCCATGCTCTGCTAGCCGGGGCGACCCATGAAGCAGTGCGCGGCTGGGGCTCAAGCGGGGCGCTGGAGCTGAATATCATTGAGCCGCAGGAGCGCGCGGCCTCCGTCACTACCATATTGCTGAATGAGCAACATATCGTGCCGCTGCTGGATTATGCGCGCGACAATTGCAATGTGGTGCTCGGCATTGGTATTGGCGATTATAACGGCAAGGCGTTTCGCATTGCTCATATGGGTTATGCCAATGCGCCAATGCTGCTTGGTACGCTTAGCGTCATCGAGATGGGCCTAAGCGCGCTTGGCGTGCCCCATGGCAAAGGCGTGCAAGCGGCGATTGATTTTCTGGCACGCGAAGTGCCAGCGGGAAAGCAGCATTTGGGCGAGACGGGAGCGGCGGGCGAGGCAGACGCGAAATCGCCAGAAACCACCACTTGCGCCGGGCAGACCTGCTGCTGAATGCCTGAAAGGCCGTAGGAATGAGCTACTTCTTTGATCCGCCCGCCCGTCCCGCCTTGCCGATTGTGGGTGCCGACAAGCTGTTCCCGGTGCACCGTGTCTATTGCATCGGGCGCAATTTTGCTGCTCATGCGCGCGAGATGGGCCATGATCCTGGCCGCGAGCCGCCGTTCTTTTTCTGCAAGCAGCCGGATAATTTGCGCGCCGATGGTTTGTTTCCCTATCCGCCTGCCAGCCAGGATGTGCATCATGAGATCGAACTGATGGTGGTATTAGGATCGGGCGGGCGCGATATCGCACCGGCAAAAGCGGCCTCGCATATTTTTGGCTACGGCGTGGCGCTCGATATGACCCGGCGCGATCTGCAAAGCATGGCCAAGAAAGCCGGGCGGCCGTGGGATGTGGGCAAAGCCTTCGATGATTCGGCGCCGTGCAGCGCCCTGGTTCGAGCTGGCGAAGTTGCAGAAATAAGTGCCGCCAAAATCTGGCTTGATGTTAATGGCGAGCGGCGCCAGAGCGGGGCGCTCGATCAAATGATCTGGTCCATCGATGAGCAGATCGCGCAGCTTTCGCAGCTGTTTGAATTGCGCGCCGGTGATGTGATTTTGACCGGTACGCCTGCCGGAGTGGGGCCTGTAGCCCGGGGCGACAAACTGCATGGCGGCGTCAGCGGCGTCGGCGAGATTGAGGTCGTCGTTACATAGCTAAATTATGCGGGCCGCCAAGTCTGCCAAATTACTCTATGCCGTCCAGACGCACGGCGATCCCGGCATCTGCCATGGCGCGTTTGGCTTGACCGATAGTGTACTCGCCAAAATGGAAAATCGACGCGGCCAACACGGCGCTGGCATGACCCTCGCGCACGCCCTCGATCAGGTGATCCAGTGTACCAACACCGCCCGACGCAATCACCGGAACATTGACCGCATCGGCAATGGTGCGGGTCAGCTCGATGTTAAAGCCCGATTTGGTGCCGTCCTTGTCCATCGAGGTCAAGAGCAGCTCGCCAGCGCCGAGCGCGACCACTTCGCGGGCATAGTCTACCGCATCAATACCAGTTGGTTTGCGCCCGCCATGGGTGAAGATCTCCCATTTTTTCGGCGCGCCGTCGGGCGAGACCTGCTTGGCGTCAATCGCCACAACAATACATTGCGAGCCAAATTTTGCAGCGCCCTCGGCGACAAAGTCGCGGCGGTTCACGGCAGCTGTATTCATCGCGACTTTGTCGGCGCCGGCTTTGAGAAGGTTTTGAATGTCATCGACCACACGCACGCCGCCGCCGACCGTCAGCGGCATAAAACAACGCTCTGCGGTACGCTCGACAATATCGAATATGGTTTCGCGGTTTTCATGGCTGGCGGTGATGTCGAGAAAACAAAGCTCATCGGCACCCGCCTCGTCATATGCCGCTGCCGCTTCCACCGGATCGCCCGCATCAACAAGATTGACAAAATTGACGCCCTTGACCACGCGCCCGTCTTTGACATCGAGGCACGGAATGATGCGCACTTTTAAACTCATGACATTTTTGCCTTCCATTCGAGAGCAACCGCCGTGATGTGGTCGATAGCGATCAAGCAGGCTTTGCCCGCGTCCGCACTGGTTGGGTCGAGGCCGGTAATGGCCAGCGCGCCAATGTTTGATAACCCGCCCAGGGTTTGGCGCAATGTCTCGACCGACGGTCCGCCGGGAGCGGCAAACGCATTGGCGCGCACGGCCAGTTCATCATGTACGTCCATGTCCAGATGCACATAGACCTGGCTGACATTTTCCATCGCCAAATTGATTTCCGCGGCATTGGCGGCAAGCTGGATATTGTGATCGGTGATCAAGGCCTGTTCGCCAGCATCAATGTCGCGCGCGCCAAACAGTACAACGTTTTGTGGATTTGCAGGGCGCAGCCGGGAGAGTTTGCGTGCCATTCCTTGCCAGGCCAGCCCGGTTGCAACAGCCAATGCCATGCCTTCGAACAAACCGCTGCTGGATGTTTCGGGTGTGTTGAGATCGGGATGGGCATCAAACCAGGCGATGCCGGTTTCGTCGCCGCCAAGTCCCGCAACCGCGCCAGTCGCCGCTACCGCGCAACTGCCGCATAAGATAATCGGCAACTCACCCGCTTCGCGTGCCTTATCGACTTCCTCGCCGATTTCGCCGGCCAACGTGAAGCCGCCGCGCAGCTCCTCGGCGCCGGGATCTTCGGGGCGCAAGAAGGATTCCACGACTTCAAATCCCGCTTCATTCAGCGCTTTAGGCAGCCCGGCATTGCGCATCGCCCATGGTAGATCGCACCAGTTCACGTCGAACGGCTGGTTGGGCCAATAGGCATAAATGAGAGCGATGGTCATGGATGATTTCATGGGTTTTTGGTCTGAAAGAGAAGGAGCACAATTCGATGCAGCGATAGCATAAATAGCTATATGGTTTTCAGCAATGCAAGAGCTTCAGCCCGGTCAATGCGCCCGTCATAGAGTGCGCGGCCGCTAATCGCGCCTTCCAAAATGGCGCAATCGGGCTTTGTCAGCGCCTTGATGTCGTCCATGGAGGCCAAGCCGCCTGACGCGATGACGGGAATTTTTACAGCGCGCGCCAGCTTAATTGTTGCGGGCAGGTTAAGCCCGGCCAGAATGCCGTCCCGGTCAATATCCGTATAGATAATTGCGCTGACACCAGCGTCTTCAAATTGTTTGGCCAGATCGATAGCGGTCAAATTCGAGGTCTCCGCCCAGCCTTCCACCGCGACCATACCGCCCTTGGCGTCGATACCAACGGCCACCTGGCCGGGGAACTTTTTGCACGCCTCGCGCACCAGATCAGGATCGCGCACGGCGACAGTTCCTAAAATAACCCGCGCTATGCCCTTCGTCAGCCAGGTCTCGATTGTTGCCAGATCGCGGATTCCGCCGCCAAGCTGGCACGGCATGGTGATGGCGCCCAGGATCGCATCGACCGCCGCGCCGTTAACAGGCTTGCCGGCAAAGGCGCCGTTGAGATCGACCATGTGCAGATACTCAAAGCCCTGAGACTGGAATTCGAGCGCCTGCGCTGCCGGATCGTCGTTGAAAACCGTTGCTTCGCTCATCTCACCAAGTTTCAGGCGGACACATTGGCCGTCTTTGAGATCGATTGCGGGAAATAAAATCACGGGCGGTGGTGGTCTTTCTATTGCGGCCTGAGCCAAAGCCAATGCCAGTTTGGTAGGACACCAGTTAGGATGCGCAGCGCGCGCCCTTTAAAGTTCATGGGATCTAAAGGCGGGCCTTGACCCGCGAGCCGGGGTTTGGCCATCAAAATGCGCTATTTAAATGCCAGCCTTCGGGAAACCCAGGGTTTTGCAAAACCGATTATCCGTTCTTGCCCACGTAATGAACCATTGTTTGAGCGCCTGCAAGTCTTAGGAACAAGCCACCATCCATGTTACTCGATCATTCATCAACCAAGCCCCGGCCGCGCGGCGCTGACGGACGGCTGACCAGCGATGACGCGATAGATATCTGGATTGCGCGGTGGCTGCGTGTACGGCCGAAAGATCTGATTGAGCGTTATGGCTGTGATCCGCGCCGGCTGTATGAGATTTGGGCCGAAGATAAATTCCCCGGCAGCCGTGGCAGGGCGCGCAAACTGTTCATTCAGCGTCATCCGGGCCTTGTTGATCGTATTGATTACGGCGCCCATAGGCGGATATCAAACCGCATCGATTCCGAGCTACAGCCGGATCTTTTCGCCGATCCAGCGAAATAGCGATGTTTCCCAGCTCAACTGAATAGTGTTGGCCCTGCAAGTTTGTTCTCTTTTGTTCACCGTGAACAAAGTTAGAACTTTAGCTGGACGAAACCAACGAATCAGCTCATGTTCCTCCTATGTTCACGAAGACAGCGGACGAGACAGCAAGTCTCCCGCAGCACCCGATACTCAAGACCGATGAAGGATAACCCCATGCGCACTTACCTGATCTCCTATGACCTTGCAGAGCCCGCTACAATCAAGAACATTTTGTCTACTGAGATCATGGAACTGGGCAAATCCTGGGCGCGTCCATTGGCCAGCACCTGGTATGTGCGCTCAGACGAAGAGCAAGATGTGATTGAAGCCAGATTGCGCGACCATCTGGATATTGACGACGGTCTGCTGATCCAGCCAGTGCGTGAAGATGCGGTGATGCTCAATACCGGCCTGCGCTGGTTCCGTCAGCGCCGCGAAGAGGATCGGACAGCCGGTAATGACAATGTCGTCGCCTTTCCTGGTCCGGTTCAGGCCCCGCAACATGCCGAGCCTGCTGCCGAAACCCAGGATTACGCCGAAGCCAGCTGACCTGATTTGGCCAAGCTGGTCTGGTCCAGGTGATGCGGCTCAAATAATCCGGCCAAGCTGACAAAGATCGGGTGAGGCCAATGTCGTGCCACATCGATTTTTCCAGCCGCACTATTTGCCCCCTCTCGATTGCCCAATCGAAATTGCGTATCTTAAAGTTTTGTTGAGTAATATATCGCGTAAACCGTCCCTTCCTGATTGGGGCCCTCATCCGGGCCTTCATCGGGGCCCTCATTCGGGCGGATCTCTTTTCTCGATGCAGATCTCATCCCCCGTGATCTGCAAAATGAAGTGACGCCGCACGAGCTGCTCCCCCGGGCAGACCGTGCGGCGTTTGCTCTTTAGTAATGTTGATAATGCCAGTTGGAATAAACCGAATATTCCTCACCACTAAACTAAAGAGCAGGTCTGCTATTTCTCCGGCAATGTCTTGACATAAGTAAGAATATCTATGGCGGTTTCGAGCGGGAAAGCCCGCATGGATATCATTTCAACGCCCGGATGGCCGTTTCTTATTTTATGCAGGACTTCCCATGGATTGGCATTGGCTTCGGTACCGATAAATTTATGATTGTCGCCTTCGCCCCAGTCCAGTTTGGTCCCCTGGAAGCCATGGCAGGATGCGCAAATATTCTGGAATATGCCGGCGCCGCGTGAGGCTATACCGTTGACATTACCAGTTTTTCTATCGATAGAGCCGTCCGCATCATGCAAGCCGCGTGAAATAAACGTTCCGATTCTGATCGCTCGCTCATCACTGATCATTGCAGGCGTATATTTGTGAGTGGCATCGCGCAATATACTAACCAGATTGGCCGGCTCTGTGCCTTGCCAATGAATAATGCCTTTAATACCGGTTTCATATTTTCCCTCGCTGTATTTACCTTCGACGCCTTTATAATCCCAGCCATGACAGGATTTGCAGCGCCAGGTCACAGAGCCTTTTTTAGTGGTATTTGAAGCGGGCCATGATGGATGAGTTTCCTTTGGCGCCTCTATATCCAGTGCATTCATCCAACTGTCATACATGCGCCCGCCTGATGATATTACCCAAGCAGCGGTTGGCGCATCGGGCTCGCCGTAAACATATTCACGATGTCGTTCGTCGAGTTTTTCCTGTTTTTTCTCATAACGTTGCTCAACTTCACTGCCGGCATAACTTAAACCGGGCAATATAGTTGATCCTAGTGCCGTCGCTAATACCAGGTTCAATATTTGAGAAGGTTTACTTCGAAGTATGTGCTTCATGTTTGCCTCATTAACTAAAATTCCCACAAACTTCAGCGTACATAATGCTACATATTGGCGCAAGCATCCGGAGGGTCGATAGTTTGATTGATAGTAAACGGGCAACAGTAATGTCTAACAAAAATCCTGACATTCAACCGGGCGATATAATCTAAATCATTGCCTTTAAAAGAAAATGACGCGCCGCCTCGAAAGAGATTAAAGAATTTGTATGTACTAATATAAGTCTCAAAAAATATAAAAAATATTTTCGAGGGAATAATACTCCAATACTGACAATACCATTAGGGAGACGGCTGGCCTGAAACACGTGTTGAGCAAGGAAGGTGCATGGCTTGATTGCCATCGCCGCGCTGGTAAACTTAGCGTCGACAAAATACTTTACGGCTCCGTGGCCACGGCTCCACGGCTTTTACGCTTCACCGTTTTAATGCTTGGTATCGCAGCCCCGACTGGCATTAAGTTTGCCAATCGCGATTAGGTCCGGGCGATATTCAAAATGCATGGTGTCAAAGTGATACCACTTGCCCCCCCAGATAAAGCCATGTCGCTCAAATATCTCAACAATCTCTGGTGGGATCTGGTTTTTATATTTGGGAACGTTGCCGGCCTTACCGCCGGCCCAGATCCAGTAATCAGTGTATTTGGTATTAATATCAATGGCCGCGCCGAAGCTGTGGACGCTGAGCCGTGAGGTCTTGGCAATGTTGCGCCAGTTGAAGGTGCCGCCTGACGTCTTGAAATATTTATGCAGGCGCGGCGGCAGTCTGGCCAACTCGTCACGCACATTCACTAGCGCTTTGCGCGCGCCGTAGCGGGTGGTAAAGGGTAGTTTGGCGCCAAACCAGTTTACTGCTTTGAGATGGCTGCGCGCCTCAGGCTTGCTCCGACCGTACAGCTCGCGAAAAAACTGATCACTTCTAATCCGCCCCGGATCGACATTGCGCGGCGATGGCGGTCCTTCAAAACTGGCGTCGCAAATACCCAGCGGATAAATCTGAGACAGCATGTCTTCAATGTCGGCATTCTTGAGTTTCTGGCTATGGGTCTTTGCCTTGCCGTCATTAATGGTTAGCCGCGCTCCCGATTTGAGCCGCAAAACATTGCCGTCAATTTTGTCGATCACGGCGGGATAGGCTTTGGCCAAAATCTCCAGGCGCTCAACCATGGCGACTTCGGCCTGGGCGGCGCTGAAAAACCCCGCCTGCAAAATGGCGAGCACAATTAGGGCAGCTGTCTGGCGGCGGCGGTGTAACGCGAATCTTCGTCTCATTTCAATGTACTATCACTTGTATTCTGGTGCGCGAGCGGCTGCGAGAGTATATTTTAACGGTCACATGGGGTGTGTTGTTAATGATCCTGTTGCGCAGATATCTGGGTATGGCGCCGCGACGAACCAATCGCTCCATTTTCGCACGATTGGATTTACTGGCGAAAAAACGGTCCCAGTCATCGCCAGCATCGCGTTTGCCGAACTTATGATAATTGGCCCGATCCTGCCGCAGAATAGCGGCGACATTGTATAGGGGGACGCCTTTGGAGCTGAAATGATCGCGCGTGCTTAAATGTGCATCATAGGAAACGAGCAGTTGCTCCGCAGTGGCGACGGAAGAAACTGTAAATGCTGAAGCGGCAACGACAAACGTGGTAATTGTCATCACAGCAGCTCGGTTCGCGCTCATCAGGCTCATAAGATCCGGGACCCTTGTTTGAAATAGAGATGTTTTGAGACTACGGGGTTCGCGCAAGGCGTGCCAGCTTTTTGGCGCGCCAATGTGGACGGTAAGAGATTTTTCCAATCTGATCCACACAAGGGTCCATTGGCCGCTGTTATGGCGTCCAGTTGAGGAAATTGGCGATCAGTTTCAAACCCAGCTTCTGGCTTTTCTCCGGGTGAAACTGGGTGCCGATCATATTGTCTTTGGCAATCAGGGCGCTGATCGCCATGCCGTAGTCTGTGGTCGCGGCCAATGCACCGGGCTGCAGAACCTTCATATGATAAGAATGCACGAAATAGGCGTGCAGCCCATCCGGCCCGGTTTTAATGCCGTCCAAAATAGCATGATCCGCCTGCGTGCCGGTACGCTCAAGCGTATTCCAGCCCATATGCGGGATCTTTAAGGCCGGGTCTGCCGGTTTGATCGCTTCCACATCGCCATCAATCCAGCCCAGTCCCTCATGCACGCCATGCTCCAGACCGCGCGTCGCCATCAATTGCATCCCGACGCAAATTCCCAGGAACGGTTTGCCATCGCGGCGCACTGCCTGTTCCAGCGCCTCGCGCATTCCCGCAACGGCTTGCAGTCCCGCCATGCAATCGGCGAAGGCGCCAACACCGGGCAAAACAATCCGCTCGGCATTAGCCACATCCTGGTGCGCCGAGCTGACGACGATGTCATGGCCCGTCTCACTTTCGCGCGCCGCGCGCTCAAAGGACTTGGCGGCAGAATGCAGATTGCCGGCGCCGTAATCAATTATAACGACAGTTGTCATAGCTCATTGATCCTCGCGCCCAGGGAAGTGAGCCGCGATTGATCGCGGCGCGATATGTGGCTGGCCTGGCAACCACCCATCATAAAAATTTCGCTCGCACTCGTTTTGGCTGCGGCCGGTGACGGCGCCCAACTCGCTCCAGCCTTCGCGCGTTAAAGTCCAATGCAAAACTGTGCCCGCTTCAAACCCGCTAACCAGATGCAGGCCGAATAGTCCAAGGGCGATCAAATCATGGTCCAGCTCAAGCAGCAGAACAGGGGCGATCAAAGCGCCGGCAACTACGGCATAGCCAGCCACCGCCAACCATAGATTGTTCCACAAGAACCACAGCGGCGCGAACATAAAAGCCAGCCAGGAAAACCCGTCTTTAACGAAAACAAGTGCATCGGCGCGGTCAACCAACTCCAGCGGCGCTTGCGGTGGCTCATATATGGTGAAGGCTTTCAAGGCGGCTCGCTCCATGGTTCAACGGGATGTTCGTCGCAAGTTCGTCGCAGATTTTGCTTCCCTGCAGATTCTGTAAAATTTTATTCAGGAAACCAGTTTCAACAATGACACTACTTAATCTTCTGTTTTCGCAGCTGGTTTGGGCGGCGGCGGCATATCGTCGATCAGCTCAACGCCGGCCAATGTGCCGTCCTGCGCAATATCAATGATCGCCGTAACCGTGCGCTGCTTCATAAAGGGCGCGGCTTGCCTGCCGGTGGGCGCGAAATAATAGGCATACTCGATTTCGTCGCCGTCTTCGTCTCCGCCGTCTTCATCTGGCTCACCGCAGCAGGTCCAATAGGCCTCGTGTTTTTTCAGCTCACTCACAATATCGCACTCCCGTGTCTTTGCAGGTTGACCTCGCCTGTCACGCCTGGCGCCGGCCCCCTCCCCGTCGCTCCCCAGATTAGCTGCTTACAAGCTGCCTTTTGTCGACGGCACACGGCCCTCCTGGCGCGGATCGACTTCGAGCGCGGTACGCAAAGCCCGCGCCAGCCCCTTAAAGCAGGTCTCGGCAATATGGTGGTTGTTGTTGCCATACAATGTCTCGATATGCAGCGTGATCCCGGCATGTTGCGCAAAAGCCTGGAACCATTCGCGGAATAATTCGGTATCCATTTCACCAATTTTCGGTTGGGAAAATTCGACCTTCCAGACCAGATAAGGCCGGCCGGAGACGTCGAGCGCCACCCGGGTCAACGTCTCATCCATGGCCAGATGGGTCGAGGCATAGCGCGTTATACCCTTTTTGTCGCCAATCGCCTTGGCAAACGCCTGACCGATGGCAATGCCTGCGTCTTCTGTGCTGTGGTGAAAATCAATATGCAGATCGCCCTTGACCTGCAAAGTTATATCGATCAGCGAATGGCGCGCCAGTTGCTCCAGCATGTGGTCAAGAAAGCCAATGCCGGTTTCGATTTTGGCTATGCCAGTGCCATCCAGATCGACCGTTGTGCTGATCTGGGTCTCATTGGTATTACGGTCAATTGTTGCCTGCCGGGTCAAGGAAGCTACTCCAAAATTAAGGTTGGGCTGGGAAGATGAGAATCCAGCCTTGTGCCGGGTCGTTATGGTCAAATAATTGCGTATTGTCGAATTATTGGCAATTACCTACTATGTTTTCGTTTCGGTAATTGCGGCATTGCCCGCATCATATAAGCGTCAAATAGTGGGACCGTAAATGCGGTGTCTCCATGAGATGGTGAGTAAATCATCCCCTTTTTAATGAGTGCGCTTCTTGTTGGCGCAACTGAAGTGGATTTCACGCCGAGCAGCCCGGCAATTTCACCTGAGCGCTGTGTGCCCGACCCCAGCTGCGCCAACGCTCTCATATATCGCTTTTCAGACGGACTGCAGCGATCAAATCGCACCTTGAAGAAGCTTTGATCAAGCTCTTCTATGGCGGCAATTGTAGCTGTTTTCACGCTTGCCAGCGTTATGTTTTCTGACGTGGATACGTTCCACGCCTCATAGGCCCATTGCTGCAGAAAATAGGGGTAACATTGGGTGGCGTCCAGAATTTCGGCGACTGCGTCTGGCGTAAAGGCTACACCTTCCGTCGTCGCTGGATGCGTAATCGCGATGACGGCATCGGCTTTTTCCAGCGCCCCCACTGAGGGAAATCTGAACAGTCGCTCAGCATAGGATTTAGAGTTGCCTGCCAATCCTAAAATCTGCGGAAGTCCAGCTGCGATGACGATAAGCGGCCAGTTTTTCTGATTTATGCGGTGAACAGCCATAATCAAAGCACTGAATTCCATTGTGGAAAGATATTGCAATTCGTCGACGAGCAGGGCGACGGGGGTCTTTGCTGCGTGCGCTGCTTCTGCCACTGCGACCATCAATTGTGGTAGATCGGCTTCAAGATCACCGCTGTCGGCAGTTCCTGTTTCGGGATCAATGCCAAGTTCAAAGTCCCGATATTTTAGTTTCACCGCACCGGCAAAGCTCTTTAATACCCTGAGAGCATGTTTCGCTTTGACTTTGGCATTTTCAACCTTACTCAATTTAAACAGCGCTGTGCGTAATCCTGGTACCAGTAATTCCGGCAGGCTTTTACCTTCATGCGCTTCGATGAAAATCGAGTGAAATCCCTCATCATCTGCCATATCGTTGATCTGATTAAGCAGAACTGTCTTGCCAACACCGCGCAATCCAACGAGAACGATGCTTTTTTCAGATTTCCTGTTGGCAACGCGCAAAAGCGCATCCTTAGCGGTTTGCAGAATGTCCTGCCGACCAGCCAATTCGGGCGGCGGACTGCCAGCACCTGGAGCATAGGGATTCCGAACGGGGTCCATTTATGACGAGTTTACCTGTTTATATCTGAATTTCACTATAATTCAGTAACATCACTCAAGTTGGCCTGTCAATTGCTGGACAAGGCCGTTCTCATAAGCCCAGGCCCGCACCAACGACCCATTTGGCGTACTTGACACCCCCGCCGCTGCCACCGACATTCGCCCTACGACATCCTGATCGCTAACCTGCCCAATATGAAGAAGTTTGAGTAAAATGACCCAGTTTTCATCAGACCACAGCGGCTCCTATGGCGCATCCGGACCCGCTTCCTCCCAGCTCTGGCACGCGACCACCATCTTGACTGTGCGCAAGGCCGGCAAGGTGATCATCGCCGGCGACGGCCAGGTCAGCCTGGGGCAGACGGTCATCAAGGGCAATGCCAAGAAGGTGCGGCCGATCGGCAAAGGCGAGGTTATTGGCGGATTTGCCGGCGCCACGGCCGACGCGTTCACGCTGTTTGAGCGGCTGGAAGGCAAACTGGAGCAATATCCCGGGCAGCTCACGCGCGCCTGTGTCGAAATGGCGAAAGACTGGCGCACGGACCGCTATTTGCGCCGGCTGGAAGCGATGATGCTGGTGGCCGACAAAGATGTGACCCTGGTGCTGACCGGAACCGGCGATGTGCTGGAACCTGAGCGCGATTGCATGGGCATCGGGTCGGGCGGTAATTATGCGTTGGCGGCGGCGCGGGCTTTGCTCGATATGGACCTGGACGCAGAGGCAGTCGCGCGCAAGGCGATGTCCATTGCTGCCCAGATTTGCGTCTATACCAATGAAAATTTCGTCGTGGAGACACTTGATAGCGCCAAATGAGCCAGGACGGGGAATGGAGCGCCAAGCGCCAAGGTGCAGCAAAGTGCAGCAAGGTTCGGCTTGATTGAGCACGGCTATAGTGATGTCGTTTTAGATATGAATATATGTATAAGCCGGGCCCTTGGGAGTAGTGATGTTAAAGCAAAAAGATCTGGAAGCAGCTGTTGGCGCCGGGATAATTTCCCAAACGCAGGCCGATGGGCTCAATGATTTCGCCGCTGCCCGCCGCAAGCCGCGCAGCTTCGCCGTCGGCCGGGACGAACGTTTTCGCCTGCTTGGCGGATTCAATGATTTTTTCATTGCGGTCGGCGTTGTTCTGCTCGGTATTGGTTTGCTGTCTGGGTGGAGCGAAGCTTATCAGGTTCCGCTGTTCATACTGAGCATTGTTGCCATGTGGGGGCTGGCGGAATATCTCACCGGCGGTCTACGGCTGACCGCGCCCAGCATTGTAATCTCAATATTCCTGGCAATCTTTGCCTTTTGGGCCGTGGCCGCAGTGTTTTCCGATGTGCTCGACTTAAAGAATTTCGACTTATGGCTTTACCCGGTTTCAGCGGCCACCCTAATGACGGCGCTGCATTACTTGCGCTTTCGCCTGCCGTTTTCGTTGTTTGTTGGGGCCTTCACATTGTTATTGGCGATCATATCGGGCGCGGATGCTCTGGGCTTGAAGGCCAAGGATTGGAGCGCCTGGATCGCTTTGGGGTATGGTCTTATCGTATTTGCTGTCGCCATGTGGTTCGATTCCTCCGACCGTGAGCGGCTGACGCGCCGCGCTGATAGCGGGTTCTGGCTCCACCTTATTGCCGCGCCTTTGATTGTGCACCCCCTGGTCAGCTTTGTTGCCAAAGACCCCGCAACCAGTGGGGCCGGGGCGTTACTGATTATCGGTATGACTGGCGTGTTGGCGCTGATCGCGCTGCTGATTGACCGGCGTGCGCTTGTTGTTGTCGCGCTCAGTTATTTGGGCGGCGCAATTGCTTATGGCGTAACGCAAGTGACCGGCGCCTCGGCCAGCGGCTCAACCGGCGTATTGTTCACGCTTGTATTTCTCGGCGGTGTCGTTATCGCGCTTGGCGTTGGCTGGCGGCGCATTCGCGGCGGGTTAATGCGCGCAATACCTGATATATCTTTCAAACATAATCTTCCACCTTATGCAGAGAAGTCATGACAAATTTTTCTCCCCGTGAAATCGTTTCCGAACTCGACCGCTATATTATCGGCCAGAATGACGCCAAGCGTGCCGTTGCCATTGCCCTGCGCAATCGCTGGCGGCGCCAACAGTTAACCGGCGATATGCGCGACGAAGTTCTGCCGAAGAATATCCTCATGATCGGCCCGACCGGCGTCGGTAAAACCGAAATCTCGCGGCGGCTGGCAAAACTGGCCGGGGCGGCCTTCCTCAAGGTTGAGGCCAGCAAGTTCACCGAAGTGGGTTATGTCGGGCGCGATGTAGAATCGATCATTCGCGATCTCGTTGAGATCGGCATTGGCCTGACCCGCGAGGTCAAACGAAAAGAAGTGCAAGCCAAAGCTGAAGCTCTGGCCGAAGAGCGGGTAATCGATGCGTTGGTCGGCGAAACGGCACAGTCCTCAACGCGCGAGAGTTTTCGCCGCAAACTGCGCACGGGCGAACTCAATGACAAAGAGATTGAAATACTAGTCACCGATCACGGCTCAAATATGCCGACCATGGATATTCCTGGAATGCCGGGCGGCCAGATGGGCATGATTAATCTGAACGATATGCTCGGCAAGGCTTTCGGCCAGAAAACCAAGCCGCGCCGCATTTCCGTCGGCGAAAGCTATGAGATATTGATCACCGAAGAATGCGATAAGCTGCTTGACGACGATCAGGTGGTGCAAGAGGCCATCCGTAATGTCGAAGATAACGGCATTGTCTTCCTTGATGAGATCGACAAAATCTGCACGCGCTCTGACGGCACACGCGGCGGCGGCGAGGTTAGCCGCGAGGGCGTGCAGCGCGATCTACTGCCCCTGATTGAAGGCACAACCGTCACCACCAAGCATGGCCAGGTTAAAACCGATCACATTTTGTTTGTCGCCTCCGGTGCCTTCCATGTCGCCAAGCCGTCGGATCTATTGCCCGAATTGCAAGGCCGCCTGCCGATCCGCGTTGAATTGCGCGCGCTCACCCGCGATGATTTCCGCCGCATCCTGACAGAGCCCGAAGCATCGTTGATCAAGCAATATATCGCCTTGATGGAAACTGAAGGCGTAACGCTTTCTTTCACCGAAGACGCGATTGATGCTTTGGCGGATATTGCGGTGCAGGTTAACTCCAGCGTCGAGAATATTGGCGCCCGGCGTTTGCAGACGGTGATTGAACGGGTGCTCGACGATATCAGTTTCAACGCCACCGACCGCGCCGGCGAGACGATTGAGATCGATGCGGCCTATGTGAACGATAATATAGCCGATCTGGCCGCCAATACGGATCTGTCGAAGTACATATTATAGAGTGTGACCTGAGACCCGAAAACTCCTCCAATTTATAGTAGAGTCCGTCCCCCCATTGAAGGAGACGACGGATGCGTAAAGCCAAGTTATCGGACAGCCAGATTGTAGCGATGTTGAAAGAACATGAGGCGGGCGTACCAACCGCCGACCTTTGCCGCAAGTATGCCATCAGCCCTGCCAGTTTTTACAAATACAAAGCCAAGTTCGGCGGGGTCGTGTCGAAGATGCGCAAAGAAAATGGATGTTTCTGATGCCAGGAAGCTGAAGGC
>JAJRRE010000186.1 GCA_024279745.1 Alphaproteobacteria bacterium | reverse complement strand
CTTGCAAGAGGCACTGAAACGAGATGTAGACCTTGCGGAAAGTGTTGGCCCTGTGCATTGGAAAAACGCTGCGGTTGCAGCCAGCAATCTATCGCAATTGCTTCTTTTTCTGGGACAATTGCAGGATGATCCGGTTAGCGGCACAGCCGGCGCGCTCTATCATGCCCGGCAGGCGGTCAGTTTCGCCGACAAAAGCCCCGATCAGTTTGAAAAGCTGGCCATGCGCACCGTATTGGCAGAAGCGCATGTCACCAGCGGTCATTGGACGAAGGCGCAGGAATACTTTTCAGTCGCCGCAGCGATGCAGCGAGATTTGACTCCCGAGCAGCCCTTGTTTGGCTCGCTGCAAGCCTTTCAAGTTTGTCAATTGCGTTTGGCGCAGGGGCGTGTCAGCGAGGTTCAGACCCGCGCAGCATATTCGCTGAATAATGCGCATATCGCCAAAAATGTGAGCCTGCTTAATGTGGCGCTGAGCCGCCTGGCTCTGGCGCAGGCGGCCTTTGCCGGCGCGCTGGCGGCAGGCGGCGAAAGTCCGCTCTGGGGCGAGACGGAACGCACTTTTAATCAGGCGGTGGAAGATCTGCGCGAATCTGGAAAAATGAATCATATCCCTCGTGGTTTTCTCGCCCGCGCCGCCTTTTATCGTGCTACTGGCCGGCTAGAATCGGCAGCAACAGACTTGAGCCTCGTCTTTGACATTGCCGAACGCAGCGGCATGAAACTATTTCTGGCTGACCATTGGCTGGAGCGCGCCCGGCAGGATCTGGCCAAAACCCGCCCCGGCACCGCCGAGCGTACTGCTTCTTGCACCAGCGCCCGCACGGCCCTGAACGCGGCCGAGCAGCTGATCACCCAAACCCGCTTTCACCGCCGTGTCCCCGGTCTTTTAATGATCGGCGCTGAATTGGCCCTGGCCTGCGGTGATCGTGCCACGGGGTCTACAATGCTCGATCAGCTCATCGGCATCGTCTCCAGCCATAATCTGTGGGGCTTTTTGCCTGAGATCAAGCGCCTCGCCTCAGTTCATGATCTCACTGACCTTACCGCCCGCCTCCCGCAGCTGGACCGCCAGTGCGCGCGCTATGACGAGGCCGCCGACGCCGCCTTTGAGGTGGCCCGCACGCCCGTCTATGCCGACGGCCTCGATGATCCCACCATCGACGCCCGGCTCGCCGATCCTGAATTTCGCCAGACCCTAAGTGATGTACTGGTCGCAAGCGGATATAAACCCCTTGATCAAACGTCCATTGAAGAACAACGCAATGATGCGCGCAATTATATCCGACAGACTGAGCACAATCAGGGCCCCTAGCACTTTGTCTTACTTCCCCCTCTCCCCATCTTCATGGGGAGAGGGCCGGGGTGAGGGGCAGCCGCAGTTTCGGAGCAAGATACTGCCCCTCACGCTTTTCTCTGCCCCTCACCCTAACCCTCTCCCCATACGCGAAAAGCTATGGGGAGAGGGGACAGATCAAGCGAAACCTGGCAGCGCTTAAACCAGGCCGTCGATCTGGCCGGCTTCGTTGAGCTCAATAGATTGGGCGGAGGGGGTGCGCGGCAGGCCGGGCATGGTCATGATCTCGCCGCAGATCACCACGATGAAACCGGCGCCCGCCGACAGGCGCACCTCGCGGATCGGCATATTATGGCCCGTCGGCGCGCCGCGCAGATCCGGATCGGTGGAGAAGCTATATTGCGTCTTGGCCATGCAGATCGGCAGATGGCCGAAGCCGTCGCGCTCCCATTTGCGCAATTGCGCGCGGATCTTTTTGTCGGCCATGACCTCATCGGCGCGGTAGATCCGTTTGGCGATTGTCTCGATCTTGGCAAATAGCGGCATCTCGTCCGGGTAGAGCGGGCTGAATTGCGCCATGCCGCTATCGGCGATCTGGGCGACGCGGGTGGCCAGCTGCTCGATGCCCGCCGAGCCGTCCGCCCAGTGTTTGCACACGATGGCTTCTGAGCCGAGGCTCTCGACATAGTTCTTGATGACGGCAAGCTCCGCGTCGGTATCAGTTATGAAATGGTTGATGGCGACGACGGCAGGAACGCCGAAGGATTTAATGTTCTCGATATGGCGGCCCAGATTATCGCAGCCCTTCGATACTGCGTCGGTGTTCTGGGTCCCCAGATCGGCCTTCTTGACGCCGCCATTCATTTTCATGGCGCGCACCGTGGCGACAATGACAATGGCGTCGGGGGCGAGGCCGGCTTTGCGGCATTTGATGTTCATGAATTTCTCTGCGCCCAGATCGGCGCCAAAGCCCGCTTCGGTGACGACATAATCGCTAAGCTTCAGGGCCGTGCGCGTCGCCATCACCGAATTGCAGCCATGGGCGATGTTGGCGAACGGGCCGCCATGCACAAAGGCGGGATTGTTCTCTAAGGTCTGCACGAGGTTGGGCTGCATGGCGTCCTTCAACAGCACCGTCATGGCGCCGTCGGCCTGAATATCGCGGCAGGTGATGGCCGAGCGGTCGCGCCGATAAGCGACGATGATATCGCCCAGGCGGCGGCGCAGATCATCGAGGTCACTGGCCAGGCACAGGATCGCCATGACTTCAGAGGCGACGGTAATGTCGAAACCCGATTCGCGCGGGAAGCCGTTGGTGATGCCGCCGAGGCTGGCGGTGATCTGGCGCAGCGCCCGGTCGTTCATGTCCATCACTCGCCGCCAGACCACACGGCGCACGTCGATCTTTAGTTCATTGCTCCAATGCACATGATTGTCGATCATGGCGGCGAGCAGATTATGCGCGGAGGTGATGGCGTGGAAGTCGCCGGTGAAATGCAAATTCATGTCTTCCATCGGGATGACCTGCGCATAGCCGCCGCCCGCCGCGCCGCCCTTCATGCCAAAGCACGGACCCAATGAGGCTTCGCGAATACAGATCGCCGCTTTTTTGCCGATGGCGTTGAGGCCGTCGCCAAGCCCGACCGTTGTTGTGGTTTTGCCTTCGCCAGCGGGCGTCGGACTGATGGCGGTGACCAGGATCAGCTTGCCGTCTTTGTTGTTCTGGATTGAGCGAATGAAATCGGCGGAGACCTTCGCCTTGTCATGGCCGTAAGGCACCAGATGGTCGGCATCGATGCCAAGTTTGGCGCCAATCTCCAGGATCGGTTTTTTGGAGGCGGCGCGGGCGATTTCGATGTCGCTTTTGTGGTCCATGGCGGTGGTCCTTTGATCGGATGATTGGTCGCTTAACGGGGCAGCGTTCGAGGTGGATTTTTAAAGGGAGCGTCGCGGCGGTTTAAGATGGTTGGTCTGCCGGTGCGGCGTGGACGGCGGCATATTTGAATTCGGGGATTTTGCCGTAGGGGTCGAGCGCGTCGTTGGTCAGAATATTGGCCGGCGCCTCATTGAAAGCGAAGGGCACGAAGACCGCGTCCTCGCCCACCGCCCGGTCGGCGCGCGCCATTAATTCGATCGAGCCGCGCCGCGTGGTCAGGCGGATGGGATCGCCCGGCGCCATGCCCAGCTTGCGCAAAGTTTTGGGGTGGAGCGAGCAATTGGCCTGAGGCTCAAGGTGATCGAGGACGGGCGCGCGGCGGGTCATGGAGCCGGTGTGCCAATGTTCCAGTTGCCGCCCGGTGATCAGGATAAAGGGGTAGTCGTCGTCGGGCAGCTCATCGGGCTTGATGAGTTTGGCGGGCGTGAATTTGGCGCGGCCATCGGGGCGCGGGAAGCCGTCGCCAAATACAATCGGCTGGCCCGGATCGTCGGGCGACAGGCTGGGATAGGTGACGGATTCGCGCTCCAGCCGCTGCCAGGTGATGTTGTTGAGCGAGCCCATCAGCCCGGCCATTTCGGTAAAGATTTCGCGTGGATGGCTGTAGGACCAGGTGAGGCCAAGCTGGTTTGCAAGCTGCGTGAGTATCCACCAGTCGGCGCGCGCTTCGCCGGGCGCGGGAACGGCAGGGCGGCCCATTTGTACCTGCCGGTTGGTGTTGGTGACGGTGCCGATCTTTTCCGGCCAGGCGGCGGCGGGCAAAATCACATCGGCATAATTTGCGGTCTCGGTCAGGAAAATATCCTGTACGACGAGGTGATCGAGCCTGGCCAGCGCCGCGCGCGCATGGCTGACATCGGGGTCGGACATGGCCGGGTTCTCGCCCAGAATATACATGCCCTTGATCGAACCTGCGTGGATTGCCGCAATGATCTCAACAACCGTCAGCCCTGGTTCAGGCGAGATGGCAGCGCCGTCCCACCGCTGCATGACCGCCGCGCGCGCATTGGCATCAGTGACGCTTTGATAGTCGGGTAGGAACATCGGGATCAGCCCGGCGTCGGATGCGCCTTGCACATTGTTCTGGCCACGCAAGGGGTGCAGGCCGGTACCGGGGCGCCCGACATGGCCGCACATCAGGGCCAGCGATATCAGACAGCGCGCATTGTCGGTGCCGTGAATATGTTGCGACACGCCCATGCCCCAGAAAATCATCGCGGCTTTGGCGCCGGCAAAGGCGCGCGCGACCTGCCGTAATCTATCCGGCGCAATGCCGCAGATCGGTGCCATGGCCTCGGGCGTATACTCTTGCAAGTGAGTTTTGAAATCGTCCCAGCCTTCAGTGAAGCGGCCGATATAGTCTTTGTTATAGAGACCTTCAACGGCGATCACATTCATGATGGCATTCAACAGCGCGACATCGGTGCCCGGCTTGAACTGCAATGCGTGCGCGGCATGGCGTTGCAGCGACAGCCCGCGCGGGTCCATCATGATCAGCGTGCCGCCGCGCTTGGCGAACTGTTTGAAATAGGTGGCGGCGACGGGGTGGTTCTCGGCCGGGTTGGCACCAATGACTATGGCGCAGTCCGCATGTTCGATCTCATTGAAGGTCGCGGTGACGGCGCCAGAGCCGATGTTTTCCATCAAGGCGGCGACAGATGAGGCATGGCACAGCCGCGTGCAGTGATCGACATTGTTATGGCCAAAGCCCGAGCGGATCAGCTTTTGAAACAGATAGGCTTCTTCATTGGAGCATTTGGCAGAACCAAACCCGGCAACCGCCGTGCCGCCATGAGCATCGCGCAGGTTAGCCAGGCCGCCGGCAGCTGCGTCTAGTGCTTCAGCCCAACTGACCTCGCGAAAATGAGTTAGCGGGTTCGCCGGATCGATATTAAGGCCCTTGGGCGGGGCGTCGTCGCGGCGAATAAGCGGTTTGGTCAGCCGCTCGGCATGGTGGATGTAATCGAATCCAAAGCGGCCCTTAACGCAAAGCCTTTGTTCATTGGCCGGACCGTCAACACCGTTGACCCAGGCGATTTTGTCGTTGTTGATTTTGAAGCTGAGCTGGCAGCCAACGCCGCAATAGGGGCAGACGGAGCGCACCTCGCGTTCAAACGCGGCACTGTCGCCCTGGCCTGATTTGGCATCGATAGCGCGGCTGGGCATCAGCGCGCCAGTCGGGCAGGCCTGCACACATTCGCCGCAAGCCACGCAGGTGCTGTCGCCCATCGGGTCCTGGAAATCAAACACTATAGCGGCGTCTTGCCCCCGCCCGGCCATGCCGATGACATCGTTGACTTGAACGTCCTGGCAGGCGCGCACACATAATGTGCAATGAATGCAGGCGCTCAGATCAACGTGCATGGCGATGTGCGATATGTCGGGTGTCGCGTTGGCTGAAGCAAGGCGGGGCGCAAAGCGGCTGCTGCTGATACCCTGATCCTGTGCCATTTTCCAAAACTGCGATGAGCGGTCCGGGCTGGCTTCGCGCGGCGGCTGGTCGGAAAGCAGCAGCTCCATCACCATGCGCCGCGCTTTGATTGCGCGCGCGGATGATGTGCGCACCACCATGCCGTCTTGCGGCGCGCGGATACACGAAGCGCTAAGCACCCGCTCGCCGCCGATTTCAACCATGCAGGCGCGGCAATTGCCGTCCGGGCGATAGCCGGGCTGATCGGCATGGCACAGATGCGGCAAGATCGTTCCCAACTTTTTGGCGACGTCCCAGATGCTCTCGCCGTCAGCGGCGCGGCAGGGCTGACCGTCAATCTCAAATGAGATTTGTTTGCCGGTTCCGTTGCCGCTTTGCCCGACGTTATCCTTTGTCTTTGTTGTGCTCACGGGGCTCACACCTCTTTGGGAAAATGTTTTAAGGTCAGCCGAATTGCATTTGGCGCCGCTTGGCCCAGACCGCAAATGGAGGCGTCTTCCATCACCTGGCACAGCTCTTCCAGCAATTCGCCGTCCCAATTATCCGCGCCCATGAGTGATACTGCTTTCCCGCATCCGACACGGCACGGCGTACATTGACCACAGCTTTCACTTTCAAAGAACCGCAGCATGTTGAGCGCCGCTGCTTTAGCGCTGTCTTGATCCGATAGAATCACGACGGCGGCGGAGCCGATGAAACTGCCATGGGGTTGCAACATGTCGAAGTCGAGCGGTATGTTATTGAGCGTTGCTGGTAATATACCTGATGAGGGGCCGCCGGGTTGATAGGCTTTGAATTGATGGCCGCTGCGCATACCACCGCTGGCGGCGATAATGTCGGTGATGGTTGAGCCGGCGGGCAGAAGTTTAACGCCTGGGTCTTTGATACAGCCCGACACAGAATAAGAGCGCAGACCCTTGCGGCCGTTCTTCTGGGTGCTGTTTAAGACCTGCGGGCCTTCGCGGCAGACGCGCGCGATCCAGTAAACTGTCTCGACATTATGAACGAGAGTCGGGCGCCCGAATACACCTGACTGGGCGACATAGGGCGGGCGGTGGCGTGGCAACCCGCGTTTGCCTTCAATCGATTCGATCATCGCCGATTCTTCGCCGCAAATATAGGCGCCGGCGCCACGCCGCAGATCTATATAGCCTTGCGATATGATTTGCGCCTGTTCGAGCGCGTTGATTTCGCGCCGCAAAATCTCCAGCACGGCAGAATATTCGTCGCGCATATAAAGATAAGTTTGTTTGGCACCGATGGCATGGGCGGCAATGAGCAGGCCTTCAAGAATGAGATGCGGCTCGCGCTCCAGATAATAGCGGTCCTTGAACGTGCCCGGTTCACCCTCATCGCCATTGATCGCGAGAATGCGCGGGCCAGGCTCGGTGCGAACAAGTTCCCATTTTCGGGCTGAGGGAAAACCAGCGCCGCCCAGACCGCGCAGTCCGGAGCTTGCGAGGGCCTGCGTGATGTCGCCCATGGATCGCTTTCCAGTTCGCGCGGATCTGAGCGTCTCGTAACCACCGCCGGCAAGGTAGACATCAAGCGTCTGGTAAGGCGGAATGCGCGGCGTGATATCACCCGCAGAAGCTGCAATGTTTATCGTCTCCAAGGTCGCCCGGTCGATATGGTGATGGCCGACTTCGGCAATGGGGGCGGCGTCACAGCGGCCCATGCACGGCGCGCGTATAATGCGAACTTTTCCGCCGCCCACATAGGTTTTACGCAATGCGGCTAAAAGGTTTTGCGCTCCGGCCAGATCGCAGCTCAGGGAATCACATACTCTTATTGTTAGCGGCGGCGGCGGGGTTTCGCCTTCTTTTACGACATCGAAATGAGCATAGAATGTCGCCACCTCATAAACTTCGGCCTGCGACAGCGATAATTCTTCGGCCAGCGCCAACAGGTGCAGCGCGCTAATATGGCCGTATCGATCTTGAATGAGGTGGAGATATTCAATTAGCAGGTCAGCGCGGCGCGGCCGTGACCCCAATAAAACGCGAATGTTTTCAAGCGCGTCGTCGTCCAGTTGCCGGCCCTTTGGCTGGGAGCGGCCTTTGCGTTTGCGGCCCTGCCGTTTGGCGTCTTGCGCGGTTGCGGCGCTGTTGTCGTGCACGGTGTTGGTCATGGCTGCCTCACCTGAAGCTGAGCGTGAATGTTAGCGCACGTTGTGGATCGAAGTTTCAACCGCGTGCAAGAACGATCTGGCATAGGATCGCGGCGCAAAGATTTGAAAGGCTTCGTCGCCACTACGAAAGAGTATGGTCGATATATGCTCCATCCTGGTTTGAGCCAGATCACCATTTGCGAAAACATCTTGATGTAAATCTATTGAACAGATGCGCTCCAATGCACTTTCGCTTAATGGACCGGAAAGTCCTAGAACCACCCAGGCGTCGGATTGATCCGTTATCGGGATGGTGCGGCCAAATTTGTTTCTTAAGGCCTCGATTGCATTACGGTTATTCTGCGCGGTAAAGACGGCCAAGATCAGGTCTTGCCGCAAGCTGAGAAGGCGAATGGCGATTTGATCTTGGTGAATGACATTTGATGTGCCCGGAGCGGGGGCGTCAAGGGGATCGTTTGCGGAAACAGCCAATTGATTGTGATCACGGCCAGGGACTTTAACGGCGCCGCCATTGGATGTCGCAATCGCGATAATTGCCAGCCCTGTCATTTCTTGCAGCGTCGTGTCACCAAAAGTTTTTCGATAACCGCCGAGGGGAGGCTTGGCCTTAAGGCTTGTATTATCCATGCAGCCGCTCTCCTTGTGGGTCGAGAAAATGCGGTGAGACAATTTCAACATCAATGGACCGGCCGCGCAGAAGGTCCACCGCAGATACGGTTTCGCCGTGCCGATCAGCGCCCGCCCGAATGAAGCCTAGACCAATGGAATGCCCTAATGTAGGCGAATAGGCGGTTGAGCTCATCCAGCCCTGGTCCTGCTGCGTCGATGCCTCCTGGCCCTTGGCGATAAAGTGGGCGCCCGCTTGTAGCTGTTGCGCTCTGTCCTTGGGAATAAAGCCCGATAAGCGCAGGGCATCTGCGCGGCATAACTCTTCGCGGCGCGACAACACGATTCCTATTGCGTCTTTCTTCTTTGAGACCATTTGGCCCATTCCCAGATTGTGCGCGGTGGTCTGGCCATTAAGCTCATTGCCGGCGGCATGGCCCTTCTCGATCCGCATTACGTTAAGCGCTTCAGTGCCATAAGGCGCCGCGCCGTCGTCTTTGCCCGCACTCATTAGTGTACGGATCAGCGCGTCGCCGTAACGGGCAGGGGCTGCGAGCTCGTAAGCCAGCTCACCGGAAAAAGAGATGCGAAACAACCGCGCTGTGATGCCGCCGCAGATCGTAATCTCGGCGCAGGCCATGAAGGGGAAGGCGTCATTTGAAAGCTCGAACGCCGGGTCGACGATTTTTTGCAACAGCGTCCGCGCTTTCGGGCCGGCAATGGCATATTGTGCCCATTGCTCGGTAACTGGCGTGAGATGGACGCTCAGATCTGGCCACAGACATTGGCGGCAAAACTCCAAATGGCGATAGACAGCCGCGGCATTGGCGGTGGTTGTGGTCATGATGAAATGGGTCTGTGCCAGTCTGGCAGTTGTGCCGTCGTCCATCACCATGCCGTCCTCGCGCAGCATCAAGCCATAGCGGGTTTTGCCGATCTTTAGTTTGCCAAAGGCGTTGCAATAGATGTGGTTGATGAACTGCGCCGCGTCGTCCCCCTGAATGTCGATCTTGCCAAGAGTAGAGACATCGCAAATGCCAACTGAATTTCGCGTCTGCAAAACCTCGCGATCAACAGTTTGGCGCCAATGGGATTCGCCGGGGCGAGGATAATATTGAGCACGTTGCCACAGCCCCGTTTGGGTGAACACCGCGCCCTGCGCGCGCGCCCAATCATGGCTTGGAGGCAGACAGTGCGGGCGAAAATTCGTGCCACGTGCCCGCCCGGCAAAAGCGCCAATGGTTACGGGGGTAAAAGGCGGGCGATACATTGTTGTGCCGATGTCGCGGATTGATGTGCCGGCGAGTTTGGCCAGCACAGCCAGCGCCGGTATGTTGGCGGTTTTGCCCTGATCCGTCCCCATGGATAATGTCGTATATCGTTTGACATGTTCAACACTGCGATAGCCTTCTTTATAAGCCAGAGCTATGTCTTTAACTGTGACGTCATTTTGCAGAT
The DNA here is from genome assembly GCA_024279745.1 of Alphaproteobacteria bacterium. Lineage (GTDB taxonomy): Bacteria > Pseudomonadota > Alphaproteobacteria > Rhizobiales > Hyphomicrobiaceae > JAJRRE01. Next base: position 4,049 of record JAJRRE010000186.1, on the reverse strand, counting down.
CGAGCCAGGCGCGTTTGGTGCTTTGGGTGACGTGCCAAAAGGGCGAGGTAGCCGCTGGTTCGTCTTGCGCGCGAGGCGCCGTTGAGGAGGTTGGGGTGAAGCCCAGCTCTTGCGCTTGCTGGGCGCCGGCGGTATGGCCCTGCTGCAAGGCGGCATACAATGTCAGTGCGCCATTGGCAGCGCCTGCAAGAACCATGCGTGCGGGCGTATGCGCAGGCAGGGGAGGCGCGGGGACAAAGGCGCAGATGTCGTCGCGCCATAGCGGGCGAGATCCGTGGTGGCAAGTCAAATGCACATTGGGGTTCCAACCGCCGGAGACGGCAAGGCAATCTGTCTCAATTTGTTGGCCATTCGCCAAGGTGATTGCGCGCAGGCCGCTGCGTCCCTTGGTGTCAATAATCCGGCCGCCCATAATTATTTCAGCGTCCCCGGTACTGTGTGGTGGGGCGATATCGCGGCTGTCGATTATAGCCCGGACCTTAACGCCTCTATTGGCAAGGTCTGCAGCCGTGCGCCAACCGTCATCATTATTAGTAAAAATCGCGAAATGTTTGCCCGGCGCCACACCCCATCGGTTGACATAACTGCGCACGGCGCCTGCCAGCATAATGCCGGGGCGATCATTATTGCCAAACGCAATCGGGCGTTCGCTCGCGCCTGCACAAAGTATAGTGCGCTGTGCATAGATCCGCCACAGGATTTGGCGCGGTTTGCAGGTCTTGCTCGGTGAACGGTCACGGTCACGGTCGTGGTCGTGGTCTTCGTCACGGTCTTGGTTTATTGGTTTTGCCGGCATTGCGGGAAGATGATCGGTAACGCACTCGACAGCGCCATATATGCCGTGATCGAAAGCGCCCCAAACTGTGGTCCTGGGGGCCAGGCGAACATGATCCATTGATTGGAGTTCGGCGAGGGCCGCGGCGGTCCAGTTGGCGGCGCGCGCTCCGTCAATCTCATAGCGGTCCCGATTGAGCCGCCCGCCCATGGAAAAATCTTCATCCGCCAGTATTACCCGCGCGCCTGAACGCCCTGCCGCCAGCGCTGCCGCCAACCCAGCCGGCCCGGCACCGATAATGAGAATATCGCAATGCAAAAAGCCCTTATCATAAAGGCCAGGATCGGCGGCGCCGGATAAGCGGCCCAACCCGGCGGCTGCCCGTATCAAAGGTTCATAGACGCTCTCCCAAAAGGATTTCGGCCACATGAAAGTCTTGTAGTAAAAGCCCGCCGATAATAAAGGTGAGACCAAATCCATGAACGCCATCAGGTCGTATTTCAGTGAGCCGCGATGGTGTTGGCTTGAGGCTGCCAGCCCGTTGTACAGCTGCGTAGTGGTGGCGCGGGTGTTGGGCTCGGTGAAGGCGCTGCGGCGCAACTGCACGAGGGCATTAGGCTCCTCCGAGCCGGCACTGAAAATGCCGCGCGGTCGATGGGTTTTGAACGAGCGGGCAATCAGCCGTTCGCCATTGGCCAGCAGGGCAGAGGCCAGGGTATCGCCCTCATAGCCTCGCAATGGGCGACCGTTCCATGAAAATTCTATCGGTCGATTTCGATCGATCAATTCCGTGGCAGAGTTACGTTTCAGGCGATTACTTTGCTTCATCATTGTGTTTCTTTGCCAAGGCAACGTCGCGGGCCATCTCAACTTTTGCGATTTCGTGGGTCACAGTATCGCGGGTCACAACCAGCCAGGAGCCATCGCCGGCTTCATGAAACCATAGCTCGCGGGTTTGACCGGCAATATTATCGCGCAAATAAAGGTAATCGTGGAATTGCCGGATCGCGTTTGCTGCGGCTCCATCGGCCCGATCGGCTCCATCGGCCCCATCGGCGAAGTCGAGCAGCGCCGTATCGGGGCGGTCGAGAAGCGCCGCATCGCCCAGATAAGTAAACTCACTGGCATCGCGCGGGCCCAATAAGGGGTGATCGATTATCATCTCGAAAGTTCCTTTAGTGATGGTATTGCGGTGAGCCGTGGCAAGGCAAGGCAAGAGCAAAGATGTGCAGGCTATGATCTGACGCGGGAATGGGGCGACAAGGGCCCGGCAGTATAGCTTGAGTAGAAAGTGGCACGGCCAAAGAGGCTCGGTGCAAAAAAATACAGGTTGAAGTTTTATCGGGTTGGCAGGCGCGTCAATGCAGGTTTGGCTGGGCGCCGGCTCCTTTCTCGTCGATCATTCGGCCGTGCAAAAAACGGTCCAAACGATAGGCGCCGGCAAGCGGGTGCGGCTCGTTGGTCGCCAGTAAATGTGCATAGCATCTGCCGCTGGCCGGGGTCGCTTTGAAACCGCCATAACACCAGCCGCCATTGAAATAGAGGCCGTCTATGGATGTCTTGTCGATAAAGGGCGAGCCGTCCATGGACATATCCATTATGCCGCCCCACATGCGCAATAGCCGCGCCCGGCCAATCATCGGCATCAAGGCCATACCGCCCTCGCAGACATCTTCGACGACAGCCAGGCCGCCGCGCTGCGCATAGCTGTTATAGCCGTCAATATCGCCGCCAAACACCAGGCCGCCTTTATCTGATTGTGAAATATAAAAATGCCCGGCACCAAAGGTAATGACGCCGGGGATGAGCGGTTTAAGTCCTTCGCTGACAAAGGCCTGTAAGACATGACTTTCGATTGGCAGTCGCAAGCCCGCCGCCGCCATGACGCGGCTGGAAGATCCGGCAACGCAAACCGCGATCTTGCTAGCCTTGATCGGGCCGCGCGACGTTTCAACGCCGGAGCAAACGCCGTTTTCAATCGTGAAGCCTTTGACTTCGCAATTTTGAATGATATCGACGCCGTGTTGGTCGGCACTGCGGGCATAACCCCAAGCTACGGCGTCATGGCGCACAGTACCGCCGCGCGGTTGCAGCAGGCCCCCCTTGATGGGAAAGCGGGCGTTCTCATAATCGAGCTGCGGATACATTTTCGCAACGCCGCTCGCATCAAGCAGAACCGCATCTGCACCGGCGAGCAGCATGGCATTGCCGCGCCGGACGAATGCATCGCGCTGCGCATCGCTATGAAACAAATTCAAAATTCCGCGTTGGGAGACCATCGCATTAAAATTGAGATCTTGTTCAAGGCTCTCCCATAATTTCAAGGAGAACTCATAAAACGGCCCGTTGCCTGGCAGCAGGTAATTGGAACGGATGATTGTCGTATTGCGGCCGACATTGCCCGAGCCAATCCAGCCTTTTTCAAGAACCGCAACATTGCTGATGCCGTAAACTTTTGCCAGATAATGCGCTGTTGCTAAGCCATGGCCGCCGCCACCAACAATGAGAATGTCGTAATATGGCTGAGGTTCAGGATCACGCCATGCGCGCTCCCAGCCTTGATTGCGGCGAAAAGCTTGTACCAAGATCTGAAGTGCATTGTAGCGCATGAATTGATCCCCTGCCCACACCCTCGCCATCTACGCAAACTTCATGATTGCCGATACTGGCTGTCGGCGGCTTGCGCAAAAGCGGCGAATATTGTCGGTTTTGGTCAGTTGAGCGGAAATAATGCACAGCCGCAATTGGTCGATCGGGTACTTAAAAGTGGAGGCGCGGCGGCTGAAGAGGTTGATCTGCCCAGCCCCAGGCCCAGCCCCAGCCCCAGCCCCAGCCCCAGCCCCAGCCCCAGCCCCAGCTCCAGCCCCAGCCCCAGCCCCAGCCCCAGCCCAGAACTGAGCCCGAATGGTAAGTTTGGTTTGGAATGACGTTTCTTGAATAGTGGGAGTATGCTCGAATAAGAAGGTTATTGGCAAATATATAACGAATACTGGTGATTGGCTCTTGGAATGGATTGGTTGAAACGGGAAGTTTCAGCATATTTACAAATGAATTATAAATTATCACTCGCAAAATTTGATGATTTAATAAACTAAAAGTTAATAGTGAATTATTTATTCGATTTTTCAAATAGCGTTTCTAATTTATTTACTAAAACAACCTAGGGTGGCAAAGAAATTACGTGCAACTTATGCGAATCGAGCCCTGATTGCGTCCGGTTGCCTCCCATTATTACTTATAAAACCCTTGGAGCAGATTTGCTATGACCAAACGG
>JAJRRE010000185.1 GCA_024279745.1 Alphaproteobacteria bacterium | reverse complement strand
TAAAGACAAAGACTTTGGCGAAAAGCTGGCTCATCTTGCGGGCATACTCGGCCATCGCTATGCATCCAGGAAATTTGTTCGCAAGAACCTTGCGGCGGAGTTGGACGTGAATGAAAGCCAGCTCTCCCATATGGTGAATGGCACGAGAGGCATCCCCGAAGAATTTCTGGCCAGGCTTGTTGCTGCCTTCGATTTACATCGCAACGATGTGACCTACGAAGATTTTTATCTGCCCCTGTCCGACTTCAAAGCGCTGACACGCAAAAAACGGGTTGGTCTGCATGGCGACATTTCCGTTGAGCAGGCGCGGCAGTTATTGACGGCCAAAACCATTGACGAGAAGAAAAAGACAAACGGGCTGCGCGTCCAGGTTCGGCAGGTTAATTCGGACTGCCATCGTCGCGGTGGGGGCATAGGCGGTGACACAGAGCCGCCCAATGAGCTGCAATCCTTCGAAATTGGCGATTTTGCCGTCATGCAGATCGAGAATTTAGAGCCAGGACATCTGATCGTTCTGAATGATCAACTGGGTGTCGAAGTGACCGTGCTGATGCCGTCGCGGGCTGCGCCCGAAATCGTAGTCCGCAGACCCGGTTCTTTGACATTGCCAACCGCTCAGGACATGCATGCCTTTCCAGTTGGCGCACCGCAAACACCCACGACAGCAGAGCCTGTTTTGTATCGGGTCTACGCGATCTGGACCCAATTTCCCTTTTCCATGTCTCATCTGCTGGAGCAACAGCCCAAGGACCGCTTGCTTCAATGGTCCTATTTCGAATTGACGTCACTTGTGTCGGGGCTGGAGGCAGCAGGCGCAACTGGCTGGCGTGCAGCCGGTCAGGATTATTATGTAACAAAGAAGTAAGCCGCAAAGGAGTATTGTATGGAGTATCCCCTGGAACCATTGACCTTTGCGGCCGCGCAAGAAATGCAGCCTGGGTGAATTCTGGATGGAGAAGCCTGGGCTTGCCTATAGCGCATCCGGATGATCCTTGCCATGCACAACAAGCTGGACCGATTTGGCATTCATTTACTGGATAATAATTTCGATCTCGAAGACAACGAAAGCTTGGTCGAATACACCTATACAGCTGAGCGGAAATTGGTCTCAGTTGCCATGCTTTCATCAGATGCACCACAGACGATAGAAATCATGTGGAGATTTGATGTCGACGCAACAGGGCTTTGCTGTTTTATATCTCTCACGGCGCGCAATCTATCTGCCTCACGGGCGAAGTGGCCCTCCGGCGGGGCGGCGCATAAGCGCCGGGGCTGCGCGTGCAGCCCGGTCAGCCCGGCAGCGCTATTCTTCCTCGGTTGTTGGTGTGGTGCAAATGTTCTCTATTTTTTCCAGCACCTTAATTCCAACCTGCGCCGACAAACAAAATTGAGCCGACGCAGTGTGCCTAAATGGTGAGAGCTGGGCAGGAGCCGATGGGCCGGAGCTGTGATAGATCTCATTTGTTTCTGGCGGGCACCACCGGGAGCAACGCGACCCGCCAATCGTTTGGCGCGCCGTCGCAGGGCCCGGACGCCTTTTGCGTCCGATACGGCCCGCGAGACAGAAAAATCAAGAACTCTCTCCAATCACTCCCCTCGCAGAAACACCTCCCGTCATATCATCAATCACCCCCGCCAGATCGGCGATGATGTCATCTTTGTCTTCTAGACCGATAGACAGGCGGACCACATCGGGGCCAGCTCCTGCAGCGGTCTTTTGCTCATCGGTGAGCTGGGCATGGGTGGTCGATGCGGGGTGAATGATCAGCGAACGGGTGTCGCCGATGTTGGCCAGATGCGAGAACAGATGCACGCCCGCCACCAGTTTAACGCCTGCCTCATAGCCGCCCTTAAGCCCAAAGGTAAAGACGGAGCCGGCGCCTTTGGGGCAGATTTTCTGGCCCATCGCATAATAGGCATTGCTCTCCAGCCCGGCATAATTGACCCAGGCGACGGCTCGATGTTGTTCAAGCCACTTTGCTACGGCAGTAGCATTTTCGCAGTGGCGCGCCATGCGCAGACCCAGCGTCTCGATGCCGTTGAGGATCAAGAACGCATTCATCGGTGCAATCGCCGGCCCCAGATCGCGCAGCCCCATCACGCGCGCGGCGATGGCAAAGGAAAAATCACCAAAGGTTTCGCCAAGCGTCATGCCGTTATAGCTGGCATTGGGCGCGGTAAGGGTCGGATAACGGTCTCCTGCCGCCAGCCAGTCATAAGTGCCGCAATCGACAATGACGCCGCCAACGGAATTGCCGTGCCCGCCGAGAAACTTGGTGAGCGAATGCACGATGATATCGGCGCCGTGCTCCATTGGTTTGCACAGGTACGGCGTCGCCATGGTGTTATCGACGATGAAGGGAATATTGTGCTTTTTTGCGATTGCCGCGATGGCCGGCAGATCAACAATCACACCGCCGGGATTGGCGATGGATTCGCAAAAGATGGCTTTGGTCTTCGGTGTGATGGCCGCTTCAAAACTGGCCGGGTCGGTGCTGTCAGCCCAGGCGACATTCCAGTTGAACTTCTTGAAGGAATGATTGAACTGATTGATCGAGCCACCATAAAGCTGGCGCCCGGCTATAAACTCATCGCCCGATTCAAGCAGTGTATGAAAGACCAGGAATTGCGCGGCATGTCCCGACGCCACCGCCAGCGCCGCCGTGCCGCCTTCCAGGGAGGCCATGCGCTGCTCCAGCACTGCCTGGGTCGGGTTCATAATGCGCGTATAGATATTGCCGAACGTCTCCAGGCCGAAGAGTTCGCGCGCATGTTCCGCGTCATTGAAAACGTAAGACGCCGTTTGATAAATCGGTGTGACGCGGGCGCCTGTGGACGGGTCCGGCGCGGCGCCGGCATGAATGGCGAGGGTGTCGAATTTGGGGCCTGACATTGATGGTTCTCCTTTGGGGGACGCGCGCGGAAATACAGACAAAAAGCCACATGGTTGAACGAAATGATAGCCGCGATGTCAAGAACCAAGGCGCTCCCCGCAAGCCCCCTCCAATGGCAGGGCAAATCACCTTCAAGCGCGCCCTGAGTTGCACAGATCGCCCAACCATCGCATCATGGCGCCGCTATTTGATTCTATGGGGCCAAATCCACCCGGGGGAAAATGACCATGGCTGATCTGTTCACGCTCGAAAGCGCGATGACCTTGATAATGCTGACGGCGCTGCAAGCGGTGCTCGGCTTTGACAATCTTTTGTATATCTCAATTGAATCGCGGCGCGTCCCGGAAGACAAACAGGCCTATGTGCGCCGCGTCGGGATTGGTTTGGCGATTATCTTGCGCATTGTTTTGCTGTTTGTCGTCACTGCCGCCGTCTCCAGCCTGACCACGCCTTTGTTCGAGTTTTCACTACCCGGAATTGCGGAAGGCTCGATCAATCTGCATGCGCTGATTGTGCTGATAGGCGGCGTGTTTATTATCTACACGGCGCTGAAAGAGATCATGCATATGCTGACGATCGACGACATTGAGACCGGCGTGGAAAGCTCAGCCAAGCGCTCCATTGCCACATCAATTACATGGATCGTGATAATGAATTTGGTATTCTCCTTCGATTCCATTCTGTCGGCCATGGCGCTGACCGACAAGTTCATCTTGATGGCGACAGCAATTGTCATCTCCGGCCTGCTGATGATTTATATGGCCGATACGGTCTCGGAGTTTCTCAAGAAGAACCGCATGTATGAAGTGCTTGGGTTGTTCGTTTTGTTTATTGTCGGCATCTTACTGCTGTCTGAGGGCGGCCATCTGGGACATTTGAAATTCCTCGATCACCCAATCGAACCAATGGCCAAATCAACATTCTATTTCGTGCTGGTTGTGCTGGTATTGGTCGATATTGTGCAATCGCGTTATCAGAAGAAACTGACGCGCAAACGGCAAAGTGCGCAGGCGTGACGTTGCAAACGCTCAGCGGGCGCGCTGCTGGAGCGGAAAATCAGCCTCAGGGCAGTGTCGCAAACCCGGCGCACTGCCCTCTTTGTGCTGGGAAGCAAACGGCAAAGTTCGCGCAGGCCTTGAGCCGCGACTATCTGATTTGCCAAACCTGCGCGCTGGTCTGGGTTCAGCCCGATCAGCGCCCAAGCCTCACAGAGGAGCGCGCAGAATACGCGCTGCACGAGAATGACCCGGCCGATGCGCGGTATCGCAAACATTTGCAGAAACTTACAGCGCCGCTTGTTTCTCGCCTACCGCAGAATATGCAAACAGGGCCTGGCGGCGCCAGATCCGGGCTGGACTTCGGCAGTGGCCCCGGCCCGGCGATTTCAGTGATGCTTGGCGAGCAGGGCTTTGACGTCGCCAATTATGACCCGGCTTTCGCACCGGACAAAAGCCTTCTGGGTCGCCGCTATGACTTTATCACATGCACTGAGGCCGCTGAGCATTTTCATAACCCGGCCCGCGAGTTCGCCCTGTTAGCGCGGCTGATAAAACCCGGCGGTGTGATTGGCCTAATGACCGGCCTGCGCTTGCCCGGCCTGCACGCCGTTGATAGCGGCTTTGCCAACTGGTATTATATTCGCGAGCGCAGTCATGTGTGCTTTTATGCGCCGCAAACCATGCACTGGATCGCCGCGCGGCATGGCTGGCAAGCCGAGATCTTCAGCGCCGACGTGGTGATTATGCGAGCAGCGCCAGGATCATGAAGCATATCTAAGCAAGCGACATATTATTCGTCGGCCTTATCACTGCGTAAGACGTGCCTTTGAAAACTGCCCGCCCCGGCAAGCTTCTTCGGCCGCGAAGAGACCATCCCGGCATTAATGCCCATCCAGCCGCTTTCACCGCACAGCCGGCCATATTCGATTTTCGGGCAGCGGTTCATGACGACTTTCAGCCCGGCTGCTTCGGCCTCAGCGGCGGCGACATCATTGCGCACGCCACGCTGCATCCAGATCACTTTTATACCCAGCTTGTCCTTCAGCGCGATGGCCTCGCGCGTGACGCCCAGCGCCGCCTCGCTATTGCGGAAGATGTCGACAATTTCAGCGGGCGCCGGCACATCGGCAAGCGCGCCATAAACTTTTGCGCCGAAAAAGTCCTTGCCGACATGACCCGGGTTAATCGCCATGACCTCAAAGCCTTTGCTCATAAGGTAGCGCAGCACGAAGGAACTGGGTCGGGCGCGGTTAGAGCTGGCACCAACCATCGCCACCCGTTTGTTGTCGCATAAAATGGCCTTGAGAAAATCGTTATCATAATCGTCGTGATCAATTTGAGCTGTCATAATATATCATCCTTAGGCACGAGGGCAGCAACAACCGGGCAGCGGAGGAGCAGGCAAGGGCGCAGCAAGAGCCGCCACTATTTGCGGTCAACTTGACGCCCGCAGCGCAAAACCATCACCCCGCCGCTAGCGGCCTTGCCATTGCGGTTTGCGCTTGTCGAGAAACGCGCCGATACCTTCAGCTGCATCCTCAATCATCATATTGCGCACCATCACATCGGCGGCATAATCATAGGCGCCGGACAATGGTTGCTCGATCTGGCGATAAAACGCTTCCTTGCCGATGGCGACCGTGGCGCTCGACTTTGCAGCAATAGTCTGCCCCATGCTTTGCGCCTCATCAATTGCCTGTCCAGCCGGCACAACGCGGTTGACAAGCCCGAAGCGTTCAGCGTCCTGCGCGTCCATCACCTCGCCCAGCAGCAGCATTTCCATTGCCTTCTTGCGTGGCACATTGCGGGTGAGCGCCACCATCGGTGTCGAGCAGAACAACCCGATATTTACGCCCGGCGTGCAAAACCTTGCGTTATCCCCGGCCACCGCCAGATCGCAGCTGGCCACCAACTGGCACCCGGCCGCCGTCGCCATGGCCTCAACCGCCGCGATCACTGGCTTCGGGCACATCACAATAGACTGCATAAGTTTGGCGCATTGCGCCATGGTCCGTGCATAAAACGCGCGCCCGCCATCATCATCGCCGCGATGGGCCGTCAGCTCTTTGAGATCATGCCCAGCACAAAACGCAGGCCCCTCAGCGCAGATGACCACAGCACGCACATCTTTATCGCTCGCCGCGCGGTCAAGCGCCTGTTGCAGCGCGCTCATCATGGCAACCGACAGCGCATTGCGCGATTTTAGGTGATCGAGTGTGAGCGTCATCACGCCGTCTAGCGAGTGACGTTTAATCGGCGCGGCATTTATCGACGGATCAATCGCAGTCATTCTATATCCAATCTGGTGATCGTCCCTGGCTGATGATCGCACCAATCTAATGATTGTAGCAATCTGAGGCGAGAAATGAAAACTGTCTATCATCACGAGGCATAGGGGCTGCAACCATACTATGATACAAGCAGCGCGTTCCCGCCACATCTTCGCCAAAAGACTGCATCTTCGCAAAAAGACATGAGCAATATAAACCCGGCATCGACATGACAGACAAAACACGCCCTAGCCTATTGAGCGCTGCACAGGTCTCGCATTTGATTGATACAAATTTCCCGCAGGCCAATGGCGACAGCAGATTAATCACTGTCGAGCAGGTCGATCCAGGCGGCGCGGTCCTGCGGCTAAAACATGATGAGCGCAATATGCGCCATGGCGGCACGATCTCCGGCCCGGCGATGTTCACGCTGGCGGATGTATCGATCTACGCCCTTGTACTGGCCCATATCGGGGAGCCGGGCTTGCAATCGGTCACCACCAATCTCAATATTAATTTTCTGTCGCGCCCGCATCCCGGTGATCTCATTGCCAAAGCCCGGCTAATCAAGCTGGGGCGCCGTCTGGCGGTCGGACAGGTGGAGCTGTTTAGCGAGGGAAACCCGGCTTGTGTCGCCCATGCCACGGGTACTTATGCGATCCCGCCCAAGCATGTGGTGGATGATTACCACAAATAGGGTATTATTTTACCCCATTGATTAAGTCATTGATTTATGGCTATTTTATCGCGCCCTCCACTTTTTTAATTGACAAACGGGATGACTGAAACTACAAAAATCACGACCTACATAAAAAGTGCAGTCAGCTACACCATTTCAGCTGACATCGCTTAAATCACGGATCCGGCAGAACCGGATCAAACGACAACCCCGCCAATTCTTCGCGCAGGTTTATGACGGCCGACAGGCCGCCGCAGCGCATTAGTTTGGCTCAATGGCAGGAGCGCTGCCCTATGAAGACCTATTCCGCCAAAGTTGGCGAAGTGGAAAAGAAATGGGTGTTGATCGACGCCGAAAACCTCGTGGTTGGACGCCTCGCCTCACTCATCGCCATGCGCCTTAAAGGCAAGCATAAAGCGACCTACACCCCACATATTGACATGGGCGACAACATCGTCGTGATCAATGCGGGCAAGATTGCCTTCACCGGCAAGAAGCGCGACGACAAGATCTATTATCGTCACACGGGCTACCCCGGCGGCATCAAACAGACCAATCCGCGGCGTATCTTGGAAGGCAAATTTCCGCAGCGCGTCTTGGAAAAGGCTGTCGAGCGGATGTTGAAACGCGGTCCACTGCAACGCAAAATCATGAAAAACCTGAAAGTTTACGCGGGTGCCGATCATCCCCATGAAGCGCAAAAGCCGGAAATTCTGGACGTTGCGAAGCTTAATTCCAAGAATGTGAGGGCCTAGGAACATGGCTGAAACTGAAACCAAGACTTTGGAAGACCTGAGTGCGCTGAAAGAAGCAGGCGCTTTGAAGGACGCTGCTGGAACAGATACAGCAGCAGCAGCAGTGGTCGCAAATACGGCGCCGGTTTATGAGAAAAAGATCGATAAGCTCGGCCGCGCCTATGCCACCGGCAAACGCAAGAACGCCATTGCCCGCGTCTGGCTGAAACCCGGCACCGGCAAAATCACCGTCAACAAGCGTGAATTTGCAACCTACTTCGCTCGTCCCGTTCTGCAGATGCTGCTGAAACAACCGCTTGATGTCGCCAACCGGCTCGACCAGTTCGACATCATGGCAACCGTATCGGGCGGCGGCTTGTCCGGCCAGGCTGGTGCGGTTCGCCACGGTATTTCAAAAGCCCTGACGAATTTTGAACCTGAACTGCGCCCCATACTGAAAAAAGGCGGCTTCTTAACCAGAGACAGCCGCGTTGTGGAACGCAAAAAATACGGCCGCGCCAAAGCCCGCCGGTCTTTTCAGTTTTCCAAGCGCTAGATGCGCTGTGGGGGTCAGTTTTCCAAGCGCTAACCGCTTCGGGGCCAGTTCTCAAAGCGTGGGCGCCTGGATCGGTTCCATTAGACCGAACCCTGGCAGACGGTTTGCTCATTGGACTTTGGGCCATATCAAACACTTCAAACAGCTCGCCTTTGGCGGGCTGTTTTGTTTCGTCCCCTCTCATTCTATTCATTAAAACAGTTTCAGGCTCATTTAGCGCACTTGCACCCGCCGCCAATCGCCATAACATTAAGCCCGCGCAACATATATAAAGTGGCGGCGTACGATTATTGGCTGTATGACTGGCGGCGGGCCCTAATGCTCAAATCGATAATCATTAGTCTGAGCGCCAAACAAGGCCGATCAGGACGATCCAAGGGGACATTATGAATTTGCAAGATTTGCTTGGACTGG
>JAJRRE010000184.1 GCA_024279745.1 Alphaproteobacteria bacterium | reverse complement strand
TCTGTCATTATACAACGCCATTCAGTTGGAAAATCCGCTGGTCAATATTCCCCATGTCGTTCCAGAATTGTCGAGCGGGCGCCTGTTGACCATGAGCTGGCTTGAGGGCGCGCCGCTGCTTGATTATAAATCCCATGCCATCGAGCACCGCAATGTCCTGGCCAAAGCCATGTTCCAGGCCTGGTGGGTGCCGTTTGCGCGCTACGGTGTCATTCACGGCGATCCGCATCTTGGCAACTATAATGTGTTTGAAGACGGCAGCGGTAATCCGGCGGGCATTAATCTACTGGACTTTGGCTGCATCCGCACCTTCGCGCCCAAATTCGTGCAAGGCGTGCTTGATCTTTATCGCGGGCTGGAACGCGGCGACGACGATCTGATCATGAGCGCCTATGAATGCTGGGGCTTTACCGGTCTGTCGAAAGAGGTGCGCGATGTGCTCAACATCTGGGCGCGCTTTATCTATGGGCCGCTGCTCGACGACCGGGTGCGCACCATAGCGGAGGGGACAACGCCGGGCGAATATGGCCGCAAGGAAGCGTTTAGCGTGCATAAGGCGCTGAAAGAGCTGGGGCCGGTCAAGGTGCCACGCGAGTTTGTCTTCATGGACCGGGCTGCGATTGGCCTTGGTGGTGTGTTCCTGCATCTGGATGCGCGGCTAAATTTCTACCAGTTGTTTAATGAAGCCATTGAAGGCTTTGATCTGGAGGCGGTTGCCAAACGCCAGCGCGCCGCTTTCAATAAAGCCAATGTGCCATTGCCCGACGGTGTGCCTGCAAGCGAGCCGCAATGAGTACTGGCTATTGTGGCTAGTGCGATCCTGCTAAAACACTGCTGGGTAGCCAAGCACATTGGCCAGGTCTTCCAGCTCCAGGACCCGGTCATAATCACCGCGTTCCGGCCAGGCGATATCATGCAAGAACAGCGCTTGCCTGACTTTAGCAAGTGAGGGGTCGGCAAAGGCCGCCGCCAGAGCGCTGCGCAGCTGCGCCAGCTCATCAGCAGAACAATTCATCCTTGTCACATAGGGCAGGCCCGGAACGCTGGGCGACCAGGCGATTTCCTTCAGGCCTTTAAGCAGTGATGGCCGATATTGCCGGGCTATGGCCAGAACCACCGCATCAATGGCGCAAACATCGGCCTGGTCGCCGTGCAGCGCTGCCAAAGATGCCGCATGAGAGCCGCTTGTAATGACGGTCTTGAAATAGCTTTCCCCGCCCGCCAGCGGCGCCACAACCGCTTGCAAAGCCAGGTAGCCGGAGAGGGACTGGCGCGCATTGATCACTGCTCGCGTCCCGCGCAATGACGCGATGTCTTGCAGGCCCGATGACGCCCGTACAACACTCGCGCTGCTGTAATTCTGGCCATCGCAGCCGGGCACGTCATAGCACGGGGCGGCAACAACACTGAGATGATCGGCCCAGTCATGGGTCAAAGGATAGCCGCAGGTTTGGCTGAGCATAAGGTCGGGCGCATCCCAAAGGGTGCTCTCCACTCCGGTTCTGTCAAGGTGATCGGGAACGCCGCTTAAGCCTGCATCGCGCATATGCCGTGCCAGCCCGCTCCACCACCCATTGGTCGCGTCATAAAGTTCGGGCCAGTCATACATTGGAAGTGATGCGCGCATCGCCAAAGCCTTTGTTCAAGATGGTGAGGTTTTCTGCTATCATTGAAGCCTGCCCAAACGGTCTGTGCCGATACAGCTTGGAGGGAGCCTATCAAAAGGGAATAAGCCAACCAAGAGGAACAAGGATGAACAAGACGGCGCCCCAACTGCCGCATGTTACCCGATCTCAAAACGTTGAATGGCCGACTGCGGGTCTGCTTGCCATGACATATCTTTGTTTTGCAGCGGCCACCTGGTTTTATGACGTCTTGCCCTGGTTCATAGTTTTGCCGGTCGGCGGCTATCTCGTTTGTCTGTTCGGCTCGTTGCAGCATGAAGCTGTGCATGGTCATCCGTTCCGCTCAAGCCGTTTGAATGAAGCGCTGGTATTTCCGGCGCTGGGATTGTGGATGCCCTATCGCCGCTATAAGGCGCTACACATCGCGCACCATAATGACGACAGCTTAACCGATCCGGCTGACGATCCAGAATCCTATTATTGGACCAAGGCGCAATGGGGCGATGTTCCGCCGCTGCTACGGCCCGTGCTGCGCTTCAATAATACGTTGCTGGGGCGCCTGAGCATCGGTCCTGCGATCGCGGTTGCGTTTTTCATCTGGAAGGAAGCGCGGCTTATGATTGCCGGAGACGGGCGGGCTCTGAAAGCCTGGCTGTTGCATGGGCTGGGCACGGCGCTGGCGCTCTACTGGATCATCGGGATTTGCAATATCCCGTTCTGGCATTATGTCCTGCTCTATGCCTATCCGGGGTTGTCGCTAACTTTGCTGCGCTCCTTTGCTGAGCACCGGGCACATTTGTCCGCCGGCGGGCGCACAGCCGTTCTGGAAGCGGGGCCGCTAATGTCGCTATTATATCTCAACAATAATTTGCACGCCGCCCATCATGATGTGCCAAGTCTACCCTGGTATGGGTTGCCGCGCCATTACCGGGCCAACCGGGACAAGCTGTTACAGCGCAACAACGGCTATTTGCTGAATGGCTATGGCGGCCTGTTCCGCCGCTATCTGCTGCGTGCCAAAGAACCGACCATACACCCCTTGATAAAGTAGCCGTTTGAATGAAGCCCCGCATTTTTGTGTTGAAATTTTGCGCCGGCCGCAGTTGACTATCGGGGTGCGCTGTTCAGAAGAG
>JAJRRE010000183.1 GCA_024279745.1 Alphaproteobacteria bacterium | reverse complement strand
ATACCGTCGAACAA
Organism: Alphaproteobacteria bacterium; assembly: GCA_024279745.1. Classification (GTDB taxonomy): domain Bacteria; phylum Pseudomonadota; class Alphaproteobacteria; order Rhizobiales; family Hyphomicrobiaceae; genus JAJRRE01. Next base: position 6,784 of record JAJRRE010000183.1, on the reverse strand, counting down.
AGTGCGCATATCATAGATGCTGTCAATGGCCACCCCGGCCATACCAACATCGCCGGCCACCCGTGGATGATCACTGTCATAACCGCGATGAGTGGCCAGATCGAAGGCAATCGACAGCCCCTTTTGCCCTGCCGCGATATTGCGCCGGTAAAAGGCATTGGATTCTTCGGCCGTCGAGAACCCGGCATATTGGCGAATGGTCCAGGGCCGCGTGACATACATAGTTGGATAGGGGCCGCGCACAAATGGCGCCATACCCGGATAGGTATCGAGGAAATCCAGATCGGCAGTATCAGCGCTGGTGTAGAACGGCTTGACCGCAATCCCTTCCGGAGTCGTCCAGGGTACAGCTGCACCATCGGCCGCATCATCGGGCGCACCTTTGGCGTCTTGCGCCGCTATATTGGCCGGCACCTCGGGCGCATCAAAAGGGATCGTTGCGAAATCTGGAATGGCCCTCATTCAGCGTCTCCTATCGTCTCAGCCGTTGACATATCAAACCACCTTTTTACCGATCAAACTTGGGATCCTTGAATAGCACAATTGCTCCAGCCTTGGTATATTTAGTCAATCTTGGCGCGGCTGGCATCAACCTTGGCGAAATAGTCGGCGCCGCTGTCTTCTTGCGTTGTTTTGCCGGGTAGATCGGCTAGGTGGCCGACCCAGTGCAGGCGCCCTTCCGTGCCAATCTGGCGTTCGACCTTGACCTTGTCCGGCTCATCCAGCGTGCCGATATGAACCGTCACACGCGCCCCTCCAGCGCCGCGAAACCCAATAGACGTCCCGCAATCGCGGCAAAAATCCCGCCTACCCATATGGGAAGACTTAAATGTGCCCGGCGTCCCTTTGGTCCAGGCGAAGGCCTCAGCCGGTACACCGGCAAATGCTGCAAAGGGGCCGCCGGTCGCCTTCTGGCACATGCTGCAATGGCAGATCCCGCCCCCCGTTGGCGCCGCAGGAAGTGCATGGCGAAGCGCGCCGCACTGGCAACCGCCCATTATTGGACTTTTATCGCTCATTCTATTGGTTCCTAAAGTTAACTGGCAATTGGCGCCTGATGTTCACCGAACAATCTTGCAACATTTTCTACGCAAATATCCTCAAAATCGCCCTGATGCGCCGATCTGATGCCCCAGGCTGGCAATCGCCTGGTATTTTGCAGGCACGGGCTGGGCGCCCTTGATTGAAATATTCTGTAGTTATCTGGAAATTTATCACAGTTCCACCGAACAACCACTATTGGCCTGCCTTACACTATAGTCGGGCATCCCTTGAAAAGATCAAACCAACAATGAACAACACTGATGATAACCGGGCGTCAACGATCTCGCGCGGGAACAGCCGGCCAGCAAACGGCGGACAGAACAATCTGCCATCAATGGCGGCGCGCTATCCGCTGCTTGCGCGCTTCATCAAGCGCGAGGCCGTCATTGCTCGTTGGGCGCGGCGGGCGCGCTGGTCGCTGTTCGTTTATGAGTTCATTCGCTTCGGGATCAAACAGGCCTGGGCCTGTTTGTTCGGCGGGCTGTTGCTCGGGCTGTTGATTGCTACCCATCTGTTTTATCCAGCCGATGCGGCTGTGTTTGGATTTCCTCTGGCGCGCTATGATTTTTTGGTGATCGCGGCTGTTTGCATCCAACTTGCCATGCTCGCCTTCGGGCTTGAAACCTGGGAAGAAGCCAAAGTCATTTTGATTTTCCACATTGTCGGCACGGTGATGGAGATATTCAAAACCGCCATGGGCTCCTGGGTCTATCCCGAGCCAAGCTTATTGCGCATTGCCGGAGTGCCGTTGTTTTCAGGCTTTATGTATGCCGCAGTCGGCTCCTATATTGCGCGGGTCTGGCGGCTGTTTGACTTTCGCTTCACAAATCATCCGCCCCTTTGGATGTTGGCGCTGCTGAGCATCGGGATTTATATCAATTTCTTCACCCACCATTACGGCCCGGATTTGCGCCTTGGTTTGTTTGCCATTGCGGCTGTTTTGTTCGGGCGCAGCTTGGTCCATTACCGCATCTGGGTCGAACACCGGATGATGCCGCTGGCGCTCGGTCTGTTTCTGGTCGCGTTATTCATCTGGTCGGCGGAAAATATCGCCACATTCGCCCGCGCCTGGGTCTATCCCAACCAGAAGGCGGGCTGGCAGATGGTGTCCCTTGGCAAGCTTGGCAGCTGGCTTTTATTGATGATGCTGTCTTACACGCTGGTTGCCTGGGTGCACGGCATTGTCACTTATCGGGCAAAAAAGAAAACCGCCGCCGCCGAAGCCGCCGAAGCTGCTTCAATTTGATCTGATCTGATCTGATGTTAACAAAATTTGCCCAACAGCCCATTCAGATTTGGGCTCCTAGCCGCGCAAGCAAGCGGTTTAGCACGTCAACACGGTCGCAACCGACATGGATAAACTCGTCAACACCCGCAGCGCGCAACGGCGCTTCCAACTCACCGCCGCGTCCAGCCACATAGACCGCCCTGGCCCCTGCCGTTTTCAATAAAGACGCTGCCGCCTCGCCAAGTTCGCCGTAGCCCACATCGCTGGAACATAGACAAACCGCCTCAGCGCCAGTGGCTGCGAACGCGGCGCCGACATCGGCTGAATTGGTAAAACCGTCATTTGACAGCGCCTTGATACCGCCGCTCGCAAAGAAGTCCGTTGCCCAATTGGCGCGGCTGGAAAACGCGGCCCGATCTCCCAGATTGGCCAGAAAAATCTGTGGTGGCTTGCCAGTGTTTTTCTCAATTTGATCGGCCAGGTCCCGCAAGGTCTCATAGGGAGCCGCCATGCGCCATAGCCCCAGCGCCGCCACCTTGCTGCCTGCCATGGCTATGGCTGGCGCCGGTTCAAATTGCGAAACCGTAACGTCATCCGTGCCCAGCCTGGCAAAAGCCGTGACGCCGGTCAGGGCCCTTTTGCCCACCGCGAACTGTGCCTCGCGCCGCGTTGCGGTCTTACCGATCATGCCTTGCACAAAGCCGTCCTTGAGCGCTGCCGCCATCCCGCCGCGCGCTTCAATCTGTTGGAATACCTCCCAGGCTTTACGTGCCAGATCAGTTGTCAATTGCTCCACATACCACGATCCAGCGGCCGGATCGGCGACGCGGCCGAGACCGCTTTCTTCTTGCAAAACAATCTGCGTATTACATGCCAGGCGGCGGGAAAACGCGTCGGGCTGGCCAAGCGCTGCGGTGAACGGCAACACCGTTATAGCATCGGCGCCGCCCATCGCCGCGCCAGCGCAGGCAATAGTAGTGCGCAGCATATTCACCCACGGATCGCGCCGCGTCATCATGCGCAAAGACGTTGTGGCGGCAATCTTCATCTGCCCGGCCTGAGCACTTAACGCCGTTTGCCCACCCTCCTCAATTGCCGCGCCAAGGCGCGCCGTCAGCAGCCGCGCCGCGCGCAGTTTTGCAATGGTCAGAAACTGGTCCTGATCCGCCGCCAAACCGATGGTGATTTTCGGCAAAGCTTTGGTCGGCGATAGCCCAGCGTTCTCACAGCTGCGCAAATAGGCTACCAATGTCGCCAACATCGCCGCCAGTTCCTGCGCCTCGCTCGCGCCGCCATTATGATAGGGCCGCCCGTCGGCAATCAGGGCAGTGACACCGGGAAGGTCCTGGGTTTTGGCAACCAGTGCAGCGGCAGCAGCAAGCGCCGTTTGCAGCGGCTGTCCCAGCCCGCCGGTGGCCGCCAATGTGCCAATCGGATCAGCGTTAAAACCGCCGCACCGCCTTTCAAGGGCAATTTTCTGGCGCGCCCAACCGCCAAGCAAATAGGCCGCCGCGGCACCAAAATTCTCGCCTGCGTTCACGGTGATCGGGCAAATCGACAGATCAACATCGCTCAGAGCTGCGACCATGGCCGCTGGCTCGACCGGCAATCCAGCCTGTCCAGGCGCGGCAAGCCGCAATGTTATGCCTTGAACCCCGCCAGCCAGATCTTGCAGAACCGCTTTGTTCACGGCCCCTGGATCAGCCCCGCCATGCTCCTGGCAAATCTGCCAACTGCCCGCCTGTTCCCGCTGATGCGGCGCGGGTACTGCCGAACCAATTGCGCGCGCTTCAGGCTGTGTGCCGCGGGTATATAAAGGCGCGATGGTAAGATCATCATCGGTTTTGCTGAGTAGGCGTTTTTCAAACTTCGCCCCTTTTAGAACCTTGTCGACCAAGGCCAGCCACGCCTCGTGTCCTGCGTCGTCAAACCCTTCCGCCAAAGACAACTTTGCCATGAATTTATCCCAACCGCCTTTGAACCGGTGCTAACTGCCACCACCTGCACCACAATGCACCGCCACCATAGCGCGAATGCTGCACATGCGAAATCAGGCATTTGTCGTAAGGCGCTAAGCCGCTCGGCGCCCCCGCCGCCGCCAAGCATTACCCTCAACTCTCCCCCGGCGGCTCCACGGCAGCTCCGCGAAATAGGTGATATCGCGCAGCTTATCCCCAAGTAGGCAATGCAACTGCGCTTTGCAAAATGGCGCGCGCATGGCAATAGAACACTAACGCAGAAACAAAGTGAGTCGCGGCGGCGAACCTGCTATCGCCGCCCGCCTCCGATCTGGAGCAAAATTATGAGCGATCAGTCCGTCATTGGCGATCAAATATCCGAAGATGGAACAATCTTCGTTGGCCGCAGCGACAAGCCGGAATATCTACGCCTTGGCCTGGCCAACCGTCATGGACTGATCACCGGCGCCACGGGTACCGGCAAGACGGTCTCGCTGCAAATTCTGGCGGAGGGCTTTTCCAGGCAGGGCGTGCCGGTTTTTGCCGCCGATATCAAGTCCGATCTGTCGGGCATCGGGCTGACCGGCGTCAAGAAGGACTTTTTGGAAAAACGCGCCGCGACCATCGGCCTGACCGATTATGAGTATCACGATAACCCGGTCGTGTTCTGGGATCTGAAAAGCGAAGACGGCGTTGAAGGCCACCCGATCCGCACAACGGTCTCAGGCATGGGGGCGCTGCTGTTGTCGCGGTTGCTCGACGTCAATGAGGTGCAAGAAGGCATTCTCAACATCGTCTTTAAAGTCGCCAAGGACGAGGGGCTGGAGATCATCGATCTGCCGGATCTGCGCGCCATGGTCCTCAATATTTCCGACCGCTCCAAGGAAATCCGCACCCGCTACGGCAATGTCGCCAAGAGCTCTGTCGGCGCCATTCAGCGCCGCTTGCTTGTGTTGGAAGAGCAGGGCGCCAATGAGTTTTTTGGCGAACCGGCACTGAACGTGATGGACTTTTTGCGCACGGACCATAAAGGCCGCGGCATTATCAATATTCTGGCGGCCGAGAAATTAATGAACTCGCCGCGTCTCTACGCGACTTTTCTGCTTTGGATGTTATCGACGCTATATGACGAATTACCTGAAGTTGGCGATCCGGAAAAACCCAAGCTGGTGTTCTTCTTTGATGAAGCGCATTTGCTGTTCGATGAAGCGCCGAAACCGCTGCTGACCAAGATCGAGCAGGTCACGCGCCTTATCCGCTCCAAGGGCGTTGGCATTTATTACGTCACGCAAAACCCGCTTGATGTGCCCGATACGGTCTCCTCACAGCTGGGCAATCGCATCCAGCACGCCCTGCGCGCCTTTACCCCGCGCGAACAAAAAGCCGTGCGTGCCGCCGCCACCACCTTCCGCCAGAACCCGGATATCGACACCGAAAAAGCCATTATGGATTTGAAAGTCGGCGAAGCGCTGGTTTCTTTCTTGTTGGAAAAAGGCGAGCCGAGCATGGTTGAGCGCACGCTGATCCGCCCGCCCGGCTCGCGTCTCGGACCGGCGACGGCAGCTGAGCGCAAATCCCTGATCCAGGACAGCCCGCTTTATGGCAAATATGAAGATCGAATTGAGCGCGAATCAGCAGCTGAAATGTTGCAGCAGCGCGCCGAAAAAGCCGATGCAGCAGCCGAAGAAGAGGCGTTGCGCGAGGAGGAAGAGGCCGAAAAAGCCAGTTCCGGCTGGGGCAGCATTTTGGGCGGCGGCAAATCCCGCCGCCAGGGTGTCGGCGAGGCGTTCACCAAATCACTGATGCGCTCCATCGCCAGCGGCATTGGCCGCACGCTTATCAAAATCCTCACCGGCGGCCGGCGTTAGAGGACCCGAATTTACCGAAGTGATTTGATCAAAGCCGAACATGCTTCAGAAAATCAGACATGCGCCAGAAAATCCGCGTTCAAAGCTTCTTCACGCCTTTATAGACGGCGAAAAAATAGTCAGCAAAAGAGTACGCGGTGACCGCAGTGGCCAGGGCCAAGATTGCGTAAGCCATCCATTCGACCTCATACGGCAGCACCGATCCGTAATGCGCATAGGCGATCACCACGGAAAACTGTGCAGCACCTTGCGCGACCGCTTTCCATTTGCCACTTTGGCGCGCACCCATGGTACCAATTTTCTGCTCTGCGATGACCCGCAGATAAGAGACGCCGACATCTCGTCCCAGGACGATAAGCACCATCCACAGGGGCATCCAGTGATTGGCGACAAAGGCCGTAAATACCGCAATACGGTAGAGGCTGTCGGCCATCGGATCGAGAATTTTGCCGACATTGGACACCTGGCCGGTCCGGCGGGCCAAATAGCCATCAAGAAAATCCGTAAATTCGGCAAAAATCATGATGGCGACCGCGAGCCACAGTGCAGCCGGATCTTTCTGCACAAGGAGCAATATGACCGGCGCGGCAACAACAATGCGCAAATAAGAGACCGCATTGGGCAGCGTCCACAGACCGTGAGATTTTGTGTTACCTGCCACTATTGATCCCGCCACATTCCCCGGT
>JAJRRE010000182.1 GCA_024279745.1 Alphaproteobacteria bacterium | reverse complement strand
CTCCGGCGGCTTGGTACGCTCGATATAATATTCCTCGCGGAACACAAACATTACCACGTCGGCGTCCTGCTCGATCGACCCGGATTCGCGAAGGTCGGACAGTTGCGGGCGCTTGTCGTCGCGTTGTTCCACCTGACGCGAGAGCTGTGATAGCGCTATGATAGGCACTTCAAGCTCTTTGGCCAGGGCTTTCAGACCAGTTGTGATCTCAGTAATTTCCTGAACACGGTTGCCCGAGCTGTTTGATGAGCCGGCCAGCAATTGCAGATAGTCGACAATCAGCAGGTTGAGCCCGAACTGGCGTTTCAGTTTGCGGGCGCGCGCCGACAATTGCGCGATGGTGATACCGCCGGTCTGGTCGATATAAAGCGGGATCTGGCTGAGGCGCTGGGAGACATGCACGAGGCGCTTGAATTCCTCCTCATCAATCATGCCGCGGCGGATTTTTTCCGACGATACTTCCGCCTGTTCGGCCAAAATTCGTGTGGCCAATTGTTCCGCTGACATTTCCAGTGAAAAAAAGCCGACGATACCGCCATCGACCGCTTTAATGGTGCCATCGGGCTGCTCCTCGGCCTTATAGGCGTTGGCGACATTAAAGGCGATATTGGTGGCCAATGCGGTTTTGCCCATGGACGGGCGTCCAGCCAGCACGATCAAGTCGGATGATTGCAGGCCGCCCATTTTATTATCGAGATCTTTCAGCCCGCACGAGACGCCCGATAGCCCACCAGCCCGTTGATACGCGGCATTGGCCAGCGAGATCGCATCGCTCAGCGCCGTGCCAAAGCCGGTAAAGCCCTGACCATATTTACCGGACTCGGCGAGCGAATAAAGTGCATTTTCTGTTGTTTCAATTTGGCTGTCGGGCGGCGTGTCGACCGGCGAATCATAGGCGACATTGACAAGATCTTCGCCAATCACGATCAACGAGCGGCGAATTGCCAGATCATAAACCGTGCGGCCATAATCCTGCGCGTTGATCACCGTGGTCGCATTGGCGGCCAATCGCCCCAGATATTGCGGCACGGAAAGGCCGTCATCAATTGGCTCGGCGGTCTCAAAGAAGGTCCGCATGGTGATCGGTGTCGCCTGCTTGCCCGATTGAATGATCTTGGAGGCCACATCGAAAATCTGGCCATGCAGGGGATCGAAAAAATGCTCCGCTGATAAAAAGCCCGTTACGCGGTCGAGCGCTTCATTGTTGACGAGGATGGCGCCGAGCAGGGCTTGTTCGGCTTCGATATTGTGCGGTGCTGAGCGGAAGGGCAGGGCATCTGTCGCCTCCTGCGCGTCCAGGGCATCGCTCAAATTTAGGTGCTGTGCTTGTTCTGACATGGGCCCATGATTAGCCGATTCGCCGATCCGCAAGGGGGGATAGTGAGCTCTCCCGCCAGTTCATCCCCGCTATGCACAAGGGGCAGATGAAAGGCTTTGGCGTTGCTAAAAAGACGCGCAAATGCGAGCGCCCATACAACACACGGTATTTAAAGAATCCCCGGCACAATTTTTCGCTCGCGGCTATTGCGAGCATAGCTCGGGCCTTGCGTCATGTCGTACATGCTGGCGCCTAGTGGCGCGCCAACCGTGCTGGAAGCGCGTCTGCAACACGGTTGGCGGGGCTGCCCATGCAGCCCGTGGTGAAACGATCTAGATCTGAATTACTCTAGGATTTCCGGGACAGTAGGAGCCGCATCGCTGCGGCGCCCTTATCAGGGCAGCATAATGCCGCGGATCATGTAATAGAGCCCGGCAGCAAGAATGCCGGCAACTGGTACGGTTATCACCCAGGCGGCCGCAATTTTATAGATCATCGAGCGCTTGACCAATTCCTTGCGGTAGACTTTGCGCAATTGCTTGCGTTCGCGCTTGGGCAAGGCGGCATCTTTTTTCTCGCTCTTTAACGCTTTCAACAAGTCGCCCTTGGTCTCAAAATCGGCCTGCTCATATCTATCGAGAAATGCATTGGCGACGTCGGCAGTGGATGTATGATGCAGATCGCGGATCTGGTCGATCTTGCGGGCGTGATTGGCTTTGAGATATTCACGCAAGAACCCGACGCCAAAAATTCCGCCAACCGCAATATGCGTGGAGCTGACCGGCAGGCCTAGTTGCGAGGCGATGATGACCGTGATGGCGGCGGCCAGGGCGACGCAAAACGCGCGCATCATATCAAGTTCGGTAATTCCCGAGCCAACGGTCTTGATCAATTTGGGGCCGTACAATGCCAGGCCGACTGATAGGCCAAGAGCACCAATGGCCATGATCCAGAACGGGATCGCCGCCTTCTTGGCAACAGCGCCATGCAAGATAGCATCGTTGATGGCAGCTAGCGGACCAACCGCATTGGCAACATCATTGGCGCCATGAGCAAAGCTTAGCAAGGCGGCTGCAAATATCAAAGGAACGGTAAAGAGCTGATTGACACTTTCCTTCTGGTCGCCGGCACTGCTTTGGACACGCGCGACCAGCGGTTTAACAATGAAATAAATTGCAACGGCGAGTATAAATCCCATCACGCCGGCTTCAACAACATCGAATTTCCAAAGCTTCTTCAGGCCCTTTAATATGAGATAGGTGCCAAAGGCCCAGCCCATCAGTGCCACCAATAGCGGCAATTGTTTTTTGGCCGCTGCCATCTGGTCTTTGCGGTATAAAATCGTGCGCTTGATCAGATAAAGAAAACCGGCGGCAATCATTCCGCCCAGTAGGGGGGAGATAACCCAGCTGGCGGCGATGGCGCCGACTTTATTCCAGGCGGCGATTTGCCAGCCACCAGCCGCAATGCCCGCCCCCAGAACGCCGCCGACAATCGAATGGGTAGTGGAGACCGGCGCGCCCAGATAGGTTGCCAGATTAAGCCATAGGGCGGCCGCCAGCAAAGCCGCCAACATTAACCAGATGAAGGTTTGGGTGTCCTTGATCAAGGCGGGATCGATGATGCCTTTCTTGATCGTACCAACAACGTCGCCGCCGGCGATCAGCGCGCCTGCAGCTTCAAAGATCACCGCAATGACGATGGCGGTGGTTAGTGTCATGGCCTTGGAGCCAACCGCCGGTCCGACATTGTTAGCAACATCATTGGCGCCGATGTTAAGCGCCATATAGCCGCCAACAACCGCCGCAATGATCAGCATTGTGCCGCCAGGGAGTCCAATATATTTGGTGTAGGCATAGGCCAGAATGGCGACCAGAAAAGCGATCGAACCGGCAAGGCGCAAAAATGGGAAATAAGTGCCGCCCGCCCTGAAGGGAGTTGCTTTGCGCGCTGGCTGATGCGGCTGCGGTGTGGCATTGGGCGTGGGTGGTGTCATCGTGGATTTCAACACTTGTTGTCTCTCTTGATTTGAGAAATGAATTTAGTGTCCCGATTTCAAAATTCGCTAAGTTGAAATCCTAGAGTGATAACGAACTTTGAAAACTACGGGACACGGGATGGTTTGTAGCGCTTGGCATGGTCTTGCAGCATGTGGTGCGGTTTCAAAGGAGACAAGATCCCGCATCGCACTGGCGCAATGTAAACGTTTTTGAAAACGATATTTGGGAATTTGAAAAAAGGAACTCAGTTGGTTCCGTTAGGCGATGGCTGATCCTCCTATTGTTGTTAAACCGGGGCTTGATCAGGCTTTGCAGCTTTTCCAATTTACCGGATCAAGCTTAGCGGCCAGATCGGTTGATTCGCCACCGCTTGTAAACGTGTGATCGGCGAAGAGGAAGCGCTTTATGGTCGCTGCCCTGCGTTTTGTGGCAGCACGGATACATCGCTACATGGGCGTCAATGTCTGGCGCCATATTTCAAGCAATTGTGCCGACAAAACGCCGCAGTTATTGAATGTCATTCAGGCTGTGAAACAAAAACACGCTGGAAACCGAGGTTCCCAGCGTGTTCTTGTGCGTAAATTATAAGCGGATCGACAATAACGCCATAAGGCGGTTATGCGTCGCTCTTCTCGTCGTCTTCGCCGCCGGCTTCAGCGTCGCCATGGTCATCGCTGTCATCACCGCGGGGCCCGCGATCATCGTCGTCGTCGTCTTCTGAATAGGTTTCAATATCCAGCGTTTCTTCTTCGACCATGGTCAAATCTTCGCCGCGTGCCTGACGTTCTGCTTCATCTTTGGTACGTGCCACGTTGACGGTTACTTTGACGGATACTTCCGGATGAAGCTGCACTTCCATTTCATGAACGCCCAGCGCCTTGATCGGTTTTTCCAGCAATACCTGTGTGCGCTCAACGCTGAACCCGGTGGCGGTCAGCGCTTCGGCAATATCACGGGTGGAAACTGAACCATAAAGCTGACCGGTATCGCCAGCTTGGCGAATGATAACGGCGTTTTGGCCGTCGAGTGTTTCGCCGACTTTTTCAGCTTCTGATTTCATTTCCAGATTGCGCGCTTCCAGCTGCGCGCGCTGGGTTTCAAACACAGCCATATTCGACTTGGTGGCGCGCATGGCCTTTTTTTGCGGCAGCAGGAAATTGCGGGCAAAGCCGTCTTTAACGGTAACAATTTCGCCCATTTGCCCCAGTTTGCGAATGCGCTCTAGCAGAATAACTTGCATCGGTTTTGGTCCTTTGAATAGTCACTTGTTTTAGGTTTGAGTGATGAATTGAGTTGAGTTGATGTGAAATAATCTGGTTGAACTGGAGTGGCGCCATGATGCCCCGCGTGCCCTCCATAGACGCCAGCTTATGATGAGGGCGGCTGGCGCGGCGGCGGCGGCCCCGATGGGGGAGCTGGACCTGTTGGAAAGCGGCGCTTGAACGGCGAAATTGGTTCAGTGATGCCGATCAATGCGACTGCCAACATGGCGTAGGTATTGAAAAACAACAGCAGAAAATAGGTCAGCCAGAGTATAAAGCCGCGATAGGGATTAGCGCGAGTGATGTAGTGAACAACGGCGAGGCCAACGCAGACATAAACAACCATGAAGGCGCCGGCAAAGGCGGTGGCGTAAAGGCCGGGCATTCCGCTCAAATAGGTGGCCATCAGCGACAAGCTCAAGCCCAGCGCGGCGATTGTCGGAACTTTGATGGCAGCCAGATCGGGCCAGGGCCGCGCCAACCGGCCTGACGAGCGGGTAATACGCGCCGCCAACCAGAAATTAAAAAGAAGGATCAGCACGCAGGCAATGCCAAAGCTGGCCGGCCAGGCGAAAACCAGCACATCAACGATCTGGTCCATTTGTTTCGGTGTAATTTTCTGCGGGGCGAGTGCCGGGAATTTTTCGATGAGCCCGGTCATGACGCTTTTGATTTTGGCGTGTAATTCTGGAACTGTCGTTCCCATCAGCGACAGCAGGATGGAGGCCAAAACACCGCCAATCACGCCGGTGATCGCAACCAGATG
>JAJRRE010000181.1 GCA_024279745.1 Alphaproteobacteria bacterium | reverse complement strand
GGACGGTACAGGCACTGCAGCGCCGCGGCTGTTTTCTCCCGCCTTGTCCCCGAGCAGCGGTCCATTATGCTTGACCAGTCCTTCCAAGGTCTCCCAGGTCAGATTTAAACCCTCAAAGGCCGCGTATTTATGCTCTAATGCAGTGACAACTTTCAAACTCTGAGCGTTATGATCAAACCCGCCAAAATCCTTAAGCGCTTGATCCAGCGCCCGCTCCCCCGCATGGCCAAATGGCGGATGACCCAAATCATGTGCCAGCGCCAGCGCCTCCGCCAGATCCTCATCCAAATGCAGTAGACGCGCCAAAGCTCTGGCGATTTGCGCCACTTCAATTGTGTGGGTTAACCGTGTGCGATAATGATCGCCTTCGTGAAACAAGAACACTTGTGTTTTGTAAGTCAGACGGCGAAACGAGCTGGCATGAACAATGCGGTCCCGGTCGCGCTGAAACGGCGAGCGCATGGCACAGCTTTGTTCTGGAAATAGTCGCCCACGACTGCGCGCGCCGTTGGTTGCGTAGACCGCCAGGCCGGGAGCCCGGACCTGCGACATAGGGACTATTGGACTTACGTTCATGCGCAATGGGGTCTTTTCGTTGCTTTGCTGTCAATTAGCGTGACCAGGGGCCGGTGAAACGCCCGATATATTGCTCTGAGCCAGTTGCTAACCTGCCGGCACCAGGTCGTTTCAGCAGTGTCAGCACACGCATTTGAACCTTAATTACTGTTAAGCCATTTGACCTTGCGCTGTGCTGTACCTATCTTCCATATGTAGATTCACACAGCTAGACAATAGCACGGCCTCAAATGATCCATGTCCGATGTGCGCTAATGCAAAGTGATAATTGTTCAAATTAACCGGTGCGAACCGAACACGCGAGACAATTGCCCAGACACTTGAAGCCAAACCCACCAATTAGACCTTAGCAGGACCTTCAATGAGCGAGACACAAACCATAGTAAAAACGGGCAGCAGCTCCGATTTCACAGTGAGCAATGCGGCTGCACGCCAAATCGCCGCCATCTCCGCCAAGGAGCCGGCACCGATCATGCTGCGCATCTCGGTTGAAGGGGGCGGCTGCACCGGCTTTCAATATAAATTTGAACTGATCACCAAAACCGAAGCGGACGATTTTGTATTCGAGCAGGCAGGTGCCAAAGTCGTCATTGACGAAATGTCGTTGCAATATATGACCGGCTCACAAATCGACTATGTTGATGATTTAATCGGCGCCTCGTTCCAGATCAAAAACCCCAACGCCACGTCGTCATGCGGCTGCGGCACCAGTTTCGCGCTGTAGCCTAGAGCAGAACCGACTTTAATAGGTTCTATTTCACCAAACTGGCATGCTCTTAAGCTGTTGCTTTAGAGTCTGATTCACATTTCAATTGGAAACTCCCCGTGCACCTGCACGCCCGGCATGACTTGTTTCCACTTGAAACGATCAGACTCTAGTGCCTAGTGATATTGCAGCGGCACAAAATAATAATAGCAAAAGATAGAAGACAGGATCAAAATCGGCACAATCACTGAAAGATAGGCCATCCTGCAATTGTGGAAATTCTTTGCAACCCAGGCTAAAAACACGCCCGCCAATGGCAAGCCCCAGAGCAGTATAAAAGGGTACCCAAACAACTCCGGTGTCGTCGTGCTGTCAAGCGGTGCCCAGGTGGCCCAAGATACTGGTTCGGCGACGAATACTGAAATAAGCGTCCATGAAAACACAACAGTGCTGGCAAAGAACGCATTCACAGTCATCAAAAACGTCAACGGCTTCTTGTTGAACCGTCGTGATCCAGAATAAGTCGATACGCTCATGATTGTTCTCAAAGTTGAAAATGGTGTCGCCCTGGCGCAATTGATGGGTGAAGACGAAATTACCCCATCATGAACGGCAACCAGCAACGGTTTGACCACTTGTTGTCGTTGCAAGAAACTTAAACCAATACCGTAAACATGAAGCAAACAAACTGAGTTAACAGGCGGTTAAAACCAGATTCAACTCGAATTCGATCGTGTATAATCAACGCCACGGCGCATAACCCAACCGCCCAGTTCTTTGTTCCAGGGTCCGCCCCAAGCCAGTACGACCCAAGAAGGACGCCATGAAAATAGCCACCTGGAACATCAACGGTGTCAAAGCCCGCATCAACGTCTTAGAAACCTGGTTGCAAGAAGCGCAGCCTGACATTGCCTGCTTGCAGGAGATCAAATCAGTCGATGAAGGATTTCCCAGCCAGCAGTTGGAAGATCTGGGCTACAATGTAGCAGTACACGGCCAAAAGGGGTTTAACGGCGTCGCCATTTTATCCAAGCATCCCTTCGACGATATTATGCGCGGACTACCTGGCGATGAGAGCGACGAGCAGGCGCGTTATCTGGAAGCGGTGATCTCCACCGGCGGCGGCGCACTGCGGGTGGCCTCGATATACCTTCCCAACGGCAACCCAATCGATACGCCGAAATTCCCCTATAAACTAGCTTGGATGGAACGCTTGCACGCCCACGCTGGCGCCCTGCTGGCCCATGAGGAATGTCTTGTGCTGGCCGGAGATTACAATGTCATCGCGCAGCCGGAAGATTGCAAGAATCCAAAAGTCTGGACGAATGATGCGCTGTATCAACCTGAAAGCCGCGCCGC
>JAJRRE010000180.1 GCA_024279745.1 Alphaproteobacteria bacterium | reverse complement strand
CTCTACAAGCATTGCTTCAATTCAAAATGCCTATTGACATCTGTCAGTGACCCGTTCGCCACAGCACGATTCGTGTTCCTTGTAAGTTCACTGTGCAAATTGAATTTGCCGCGCAGCTAAACCTTGACGGCCATGACTTTGTCTCAGCAGTGCCCGGCAGGCAGCTGACAATAAACATAGCCAAGCGCCAACCTTGAGACATAACCAAGCGCTAAACCTGCGCAACAGCTTCTAAAACCGGCATATAGGAACCTCGTTTCGCCGCTGCAATTGACATTTTCGCGGGCGGACTGTAATTAACCGTCTTGGAGCGGCCGCCCAAAACAGGGGCGGCTTTTGTTGTTTATGGTGGCAACGCTTATGCAAAATGCTTATGCAAATTGCCGCCGCAACGCCCGTCAGGTTAATTGCCATGTCAGCGCCACAGCAAAAATTCACCCCCGGCCGCGATCCCTCAGCCGCCGTCATGGGCACCTATGCGCGCCAGAATCTGGTTTTTGAACGCGGTGAAGGTAGCTGGCTGATTGCCGCCGATGGGACGCGCTACCTCGATTTTACCTCTGGCATTGCCGTCAACACGCTGGGCCACGCGCATCCCAGGCTGATCGAAGCGCTTAGCGCCCAGGCCGCGCAATTATGGCATACGTCCAATCTTTACAGGGTCGCCGGCCAGGAAAAACTTGGCGAGATGCTGGTCGCTGCGACCTTTGCCGATCAGGTGTTCTTTACCAATTCGGGCACAGAGGCGATTGAAGGCGCGATCAAAACCGCGCGCCGCTATCATTATGTCAACGGCAATCCTGAGCGCCAGCGCATCATAACCTTCAAGGGCGCCTTCCATGGCCGCACCTTAACGGCTCTGTCGGCGGCGGGAAATGAAAAACATCTGGAAGGCTGCGGCGATCCAGCGGGCGGCTTCGATCATGTGGAACTGAACGATCTGAGCAGCGTCGAAGCGGTGATTACTGCTCAGACCGGCGCCATCATGCTGGAGCCGATCCTGGGCGAAGGCGGCATTCGCAGCGCTTCCATCGAGTTTATGCAAGGCTTGCGCGCACTATGCGACAGCCACGGCCTGCTGCTGATCCTCGACGAAATTCAGAGCGGCGTCGGACGCACCGGCAAACTCTTCGCCCATCAATGGGCCGGCATCCCCCCCGATATCATGGCGATTGCCAAAGGCATTGGCGGCGGCTTTCCCGTTGGCGCCTTCCTCGCTACCAAGGACGCTGCCACAGGCATGACGCCGGGCTCTCACGGCTCGACTTTCGGCGGCAATCCGCTGGCCGTGGCCGTTGGCGCTGCGGTATTGGAAGTGGTACTGGAGCCGGGTTTCTTGGAGACTGTGGAACAACGCGCGCTGCGACTGAAACAGGAAATGGCGCGGCTGAAAGATCAATTTCCAGATTTGATCGAAGACATACGTGGCAAGGGCCTGCTCAGCGGCATAAAATTTAAAGAAACCATAACCGCTCAGGATGTCGTGCTGGCCTGCGCCGCGCAGAACATTCTCACGGTTGGCGCCGCCGACAATGTGATGCGAATTTTGCCGCCATTGAACGTTTCTGGCGAAGAAATCAGCGAAGCGGCCCACCGGATTGAACTGGCACTGCAAGCACTATCCACCGCCGCACCGCCACCACGCGACAACAAATCATAAATCAAACTTTGTGACTTTCCCTTCCAATGGAGCCTTTGAGTTTTCCTATGGCCGTTAGACATTTCCTGGACATCAGCTCTCTTGATCACGCAACCTTGCGGCAGATCATCGATAATGCACATCTGATGAAAGCTGCCGGCAAGCATGTGCCCGCAAAGCTCAAACCGGCTGGAATAGAAGACACGCAGTTGGCGATGATCTTTGAGAAACCCTCAACCCGAACTCGTGTTTCGTTCGACGTCGCCATGCGCCAGCTCGGCGGCCAGACCCTGGTCCTGATGTCCGAAGATCTGCAACTGGGACGCGGCGAGTCCATTTCCGACACCGCCAAAGTATTGTCGCGTTATGTCGATGCCATCATGATCCGTGCAAATTCTCATGACACCATTTTGGCGTTGGCGGAGCACGGTTCCATCCCTAT
The DNA here is from genome assembly GCA_024279745.1 of Alphaproteobacteria bacterium. Taxonomy (GTDB): domain Bacteria; phylum Pseudomonadota; class Alphaproteobacteria; order Rhizobiales; family Hyphomicrobiaceae; genus JAJRRE01. The sequence goes on along the minus strand of JAJRRE010000180.1, from coordinate 1,227 downwards.
TATTAACGGGCTGACGGATCATTCTCATCCGTGCCAGATCATGGCCGATGTCCAGGCATTTGAAGAACACCGCGGCGACATCAAAGGGCGTACCATAGCCTGGGTCGGCGACGGCAATAATGTTGCCGTATCGTGGATGCACGCGGCGGTTCGCTTCGGCTTCAATTTGCGCATCGGCTGCCCGGTGCAATTAAAGCCGACACAGGCCGCTTTGGATTGGATCAAAGCCGAAAATGGCAATGTCACAATCACCGACGATGCCAATGAGGCCGTCAAAGACGCCGATTGCGTGGTAGCAGATACCTGGGTATCCATGGGCGACAAGGACGGCCCCTGGCGCAAACAAGTATTGGGCCCCTATGCCGTTGACGATAAGCTTATGGCACTTGCAGATAAAGACGCAGTGTTCATGCATTGCCTGCCCGCCTATCGCGGCGATGAAGTCACGGCATCGGTAATCGACGGGCCACAATCCATTGTGTTCGACGAAGCCGAAAACCGGCTACATGCACAAAAGGCTATTTTGGCCTGGTGTCTGGGGGTCTGACGCGCAACCGCCACGATACAGCACGGTACAGCACGCGTCGGCCTTGATGGCCCAGAGGAAAGCAAACCACGATGGCGCATGAAAATTCGGGCCAACAAATTGGATCGCACCTGTATAGCGGCGACGATTTCATATTGCCGTTCCAGACCGTGCGCTCAAATATCATGGGCCGCATTGTCCGGCTGGGACCCTTGATCGACGACATTTTAACCAGCCACGATTACCCCGCCGGCGTGTCGCAAATTCTTGGCGAAGCGATTGCACTTTGCGCTTTGCTCGGCACAGCGCTGAAATTTGACGGCAATCTTATTTTGCAAACCAAAAGCGATGGCCCGGTCGACTTTCTCGTTGTCAATTATGAAACGCCCGGCAATTTGCGGGGCTACGCCTCATTTGACGCTGGCAGCTCGCAGGATTTGGCGGCGACCGATCGAGGCGGCCAAATCAAACTTCTGGGCAATGGCCATTTGGCTATTACCATCGACCCTAATGGTGACATGGAACGCTATCAAGGAATTGTCGCGCTCGACAATCAACCGTTGGTGGACGCCGCCGATACCTATTTCAAGCAATCGGAACAATTGCCGACCTTTATTCATCTTTCGATTGCACGTCACTACAGCGCCGGAACCAACGGTAAGCCCGGTAGCAAGCAATGGCGAGCGGGTGGTTTATTATTG
>JAJRRE010000013.1 GCA_024279745.1 Alphaproteobacteria bacterium | reverse complement strand
TAGCGTTGCCGCCGGGCCATAGCATAGGGTTAGTCTTGGCGCCAATACGCCATTCTTGCCGCCGTTATGCACAATACGTCAAATCAAAGTGAGATATTTTATGGATATGGACCAGACCATTCGCGAAAAATTAATGATTGGGTTCAAACCGACGCGGCTCGATGTCATCAATGAGTCTGAGTTGCACGCCGGCCACAGATCATCGCCGGGAACCGGCCACAGTCATTACCGCGTGCTGATTATTTCAGACGCCTTCGATGGCAAATCGCGTGTCGACCGCCACCGTATGGTCAATGAGATATTGAGCGAAGAGTTGCCCGACAAGATCCATGCCTTTGCCCTCAATGCTTATGCCCCGGGCGAAAAAATCAGCTGATCACTGGATCGCCAACTCGCGCGCCGCCTGGGCTGTTTCTGCTTGCGCTCGGGCTGTTGCCGCCTGGAAAACGACATTAAGCAAAACCACATTGAGCGAAACGACATTGAGCTGAAGTCAGGCGGACCAGGCGGGCAGGTTCTTGCGGGCGAAACGCTCGTCTTGTGCCCCATCTCACCTCGCCCCGCCCCGTCTCGCAGTACTCCGCCCGCAGGCAGCAACGCCCGCCAGTGCCGCGCTATGCGCTTGAGGGTGATTGATCGTTCAGCGGGCGAATGCGCAGGGCAGTGATTTTGTTTCGGCTCTTGCGCAGGATTTCAAACCGGTAGCCATAAAAAGTGAATTCCTGGCCCGGCTCCGGGATCGTCTGGGCTTCATGAATGACCAGCCCGGCCACGGTGGTTGCTTCATCTTCGGGCAGATCCCAATCCACATACCGATTGAGATCACGGATCGCCACCGAGCCGTCGACATTAACACTGCCATTGGGCTGCGGCCTGATCCCCAACTCCGACACATCATGCTCATCGGTGATCTGGCCGACAATCTCTTCCAAAATGTCCTCCAGCGTAATCAAACCTTGCACTTCGCCATATTCATCGACAACCAACGCCAATTGCAAACGTCTTTTCAAAAACTCGTTGAGTTGATCTTGCGCACTATTAGTATCGGGCACAAACCAGGGCGGCGTCATCAGACTTGAAATGTCGACTTTGCTGGTATTCCAGCCAACATTGGCAAGCGCCCGCAGCAAATCCTTGGCATGCAGGACACCAATAATGTTCTCCGGTTCCTGGCGCCAAACGGGCGAGCGCGTGTGCTGACTTTTCAGCATTTGTTCGACAATTTTTTGTGGCCCCTGCTCGATATCAATCGTCACCATCTTGGTGCGATGAACCATGATATCTTCAATCTGCAAATCCCTTAGATCAAGAATGCCGCCAAGCATATCCCGGTCGAGCTTGATCACGTCGCCTTGCTTATGATGCAGGTCAATGGCGCCGCGTAATTCATCATGCACCGATAGAATATTGGCATTGTCGTCTAGTTTTGAACGGGTCAGCCGGAGCAAATGTTTGACGACAAATTCCGTCGCCAGCGTTACCGGCTTCAAGATGATGATGATAACCCGCATGATCGGCGCCACGGCCAACGACATTTTTTCCGGATAGGCAATGGCATAGGTCTTGGGCAGTACTTCGGCGAAGATCACTACAATCACCGTCAACAGCGCCGTCGCATAAACCACACCGGCAGAACCGAACAGCCCGATCATTAAGCTGGTGGTCAGGGCAGAAGCGAGAATATTCACAAGGTTATTGCCCAGCAGCACGGTGCCAATGACCCGTTCCGGCTTGGTCAGCAGCTGCATAACAAGCGCGGCGCGCTGATTGCCGTCTTGTTCCAACGCATGAATGCGCGCTCGGGATGTGGCGGTCAGCGCCGTTTCGGAGCCGGAGAAAAACGCCGAGGCCGCAATCAACAGCACGACGCAAATCAAGATTAGCAATGTGTCGGGGGTCATCTTTTTTCTAGGAGGTTAAGGGGTTAAAAGGGGGGGATTTAAAAGCCGATCGAATGATCAAAGGTCAGTCGTTCGAACTCAGAGGGTAACGCATACCACAGTCTGTCATATAGGCTGTTATATTCAGATAGACGGCAGAACTGCTGCCTAACTGAGATAAATGGTAGGACCACGGCCTAAATTCAAGCCGAAAGTGTTTTGCCCGGTGCGGGGATCGGGACGCCCTGCCGGCCCTGGTGCAAGCGTTTTTCTTGGAGCAGCAGCTTACGCCAACTCGGTTCAGTCTGGCTCTCGTCAGCTCATCCTAGCTCAGGCCGGTTCAGCTCAACTGCCCCGCAAGGAACGAGCGCACACGCGCCGCTGATACGTCGCGGGTTATAAAGGCCTCGCCGATATCGCGCACCAGAATAAGCGTAAGCTGGCCGCGCACGACCTTCTTGTCCTGGCCCATCAGGCGCACCAGCTCGTTCTCATCGGCTGTCTCAAAGCCGCGGATGTCTTTAATGGTTGTAGGCAGACCGACGGCGCGAAAATGCGTTTCGACCCGCTGCGAGGTCCCCGCCGGGCAAAGGCCAAGCTCTTCCGACAACCTAAACGCCAACACCGTGCCGATGGCCACACCCTCGCCGTGCAACAGCCTGTCACTATAGCCGGTCCACGCTTCCAGCGCATGACCGAACGTGTGCCCCAGATTAAGCAGCGCCCGCTCGCCGCTTTCGATTTCGTCGCGCGTCACAATACCGGCTTTGGCGGTGCAGCTTGTTTCAATCACATGGGTCATCGCCTGCACGTCATTGCCGAAAACAGATTGCCAGTTTTGCTCCAGCCAGCCAAAGAACGCCCGGTCGCCGAGCAGGCCATATTTCACCACCTC
>JAJRRE010000012.1 GCA_024279745.1 Alphaproteobacteria bacterium | reverse complement strand
TCGGGATGCTCAATAGCCTATCATCTGGCCAAATTGGGCTGGCGCGACGTCATTCTTCTGGAACGCAAACAACTCACCTGCGGCACAACCTGGCACGCGGCCGGTTTGATCGGGCAATTGCGGCCCAGCAGAAATTTGACCCGGCTGGCCAAATATTCCGCCGATCTTTATTGTGAATTGGAGGGGTTGACCGGTGTTGCGACGGGGATGCGCCGCAACGGCTCGCTGAGCGTGGCGCTCACCCAGGAACGCCAGCATGAATTGTTGCGCCAGGCGTCTTTGGCCCGTGCCTTCGGGATAGAAGTTCATCAAATATCGCCGGCGGAACTGAGCAAACTCTACCCCCATCTCAATGTGTCCGATGTCGTTGGCGCTGTGCATTTGCCTGCGGATGGACAGGCGGACCCGGCCAATATCGCGTTGGCTCTGGCCAAGGGCGCACGGCAGATGGGCGCGCGCATCTTGGAAAACATCAAGGTTACAGATGTGCATCACGATGATGGCCGCGTGACCGGCGTATCCTGGCAAAGCGTTTCCAAAACGGGCGAGGGAGCCTTTGAACAAACCGTTGAGCGCGGCCATATTGCAGCGGATGTCGTGGTAAATTGCGCCGGCATGTGGGCGCGTGAGCTGGGGCGGCTGAGCAATGTCACGATACCGCTGCACGCATGTGAACATTTTTACATTGTCACGGAGCCGGTCGACGGGCTCACACAAGTGCCGGTGCTGCGCGTCCCCGATGAATGCGCTTATTATAAAGAAGATGCGGGAAAAATGCTGCTCGGCGCGTTCGAGCCCAAAGCCAAGCCCTGGGGCATGGACGGCATTCGCGAAGATTTTTGCTTCGATCAACTGCCGGAAGATTTCGATCATTTCGAACCCATTTTAGAGCAGGCCATCAACCGCATGCCGTTTCTGGCCGAAGCGGGCATTCACACCTTCTTCAACGGGCCGGAGAGTTTCACCCCCGATGATCTGTATTATCTGGGGGAGACGGCTGAGCTCGACGGCTATTTCGTCGCCGCCGGTTATAATTCAATCGGGATCATTTCTTCGGGCGGTGCCGGTATGGCGCTGGCCCATTGGATAGATAAAGGCGCGCCGCCATTCGATTTGTGGGATGTGGATATTCGCCGTGTGCAGGGCTTCCAGAAGAACCGCAATTACCTGCGTGAGCGCGTATCAGAAACGCTTGGTCTGCTTTATGCCGATCATTTCCCCTACCGGCAGATGCAGACCGCGCGCGGTATCAGGCGCTCGCCTATTCACGAGCAGCTCAAAGCGGCCGGCGCCTGTTTTGGCGAAATGGCCGGTTGGGAGCGCGCCAACTGGTTTGCTCGCGACGGACAAAGCCCGCATTATGAGTTGAGCTGGCAGCGGCAAAACTGGTTTGAGAATACAGCTGCGGAACATCTGGCGGTGCGCAGCGGCGTCGGCCTGTTTGATATGTCCAGCTTCGGCAAAATTCGCATTGAGGGCCAGGATGCTTTGCAAGTATTGCAACATATTTGCGCCGGCGATCTGGACGGTCCGGTCGGCAAAATCGTCTACACGCAGATGCTCAATAAACGCGGCGGCATTGAAAGCGATCTGACCGTGACGCGGCTGTCGCAAACGGCATTCCTGGCTGTCGTCCCTGCGGCAACGATCAACCGGGATATGGTCTGGTTGCGCCGTCACTGTCCCCATGGCGCCAATTGCGTGTTCACAGATGTGAGCGCCGGCGAAGCGGTTCTATGTGTCATGGGGCCAAACTCCCGCGCCTTGCTGAGCGACGTCAGCCCAGACGATTTTTCAAACAGCGCGCATCCATTCGGCACCATGCGCGAGATCGAAATTGGCATGGGCACGGCACGCGCCCACCGGGTCACCTATGTCGGCGAGTTGGGCTGGGAGATTTATGTCTCGGCCGATCAGGCAGCACATGTGTTTGAAACCTTGCACGAAGCTGGCACGGCACATGGCATGAAACTATGCGGCCTGCACGCGCTCGACAGTTGCCGGATTGAGAAGGCCTATCGTCACTTTGGCCATGACATCACCGAAGAAGATCATGTGCTGGAGGCGGGGCTTGGGTTCGCCGTGGCGCTGGATAAGGGTAATTTTATTGGCCGCGATGCGGTGCGCGCCAAAAAGCAGGCGGGGCTGGCGCGCCGGCTTATGCAGTTTCAGCTCAATGACCCCGAGCCGCTGTTATTCCACAATGAACCAATTTTGCGCGACGGCGAGATTGTCGGCATTTTGAGTTCGGGCAATTACGGCCATTATCTGGGCGCCGCGATCGGGCTGGGCTATGTGCCGTGCAAGGGCGAAACTGTGCCCCAAATTCTTGGTTCACACTATGAAATCGAAGTCGCGGGGGCCCGGATTGGCGCAAAAGCGTCGCTGAAACCGCTTTATGATCCAAAATCGACAAAAATTCGCTACTGATCGACGTAACATTTTGTTACAATTGCCTCGGGAGGATCTTGGCACTGCCTCAAAGGGTTCCCCACATGGAAGAGCATCCAGTCTGCAGTGGCGCTTGAAGCAATCGGTGCCCTGCTGGGTCTTGCGACAAATGACAATTGTGGAAGCGATTTGAGCGATGAATATTGGAACTGCGGCCGATAGGTCAAATTTGCCTGCTAAAACAATCCGTTACTATGAGGAAATCGGGCTGGTGCATCCTGGCCGGCGCGACAATGGCTATCGGGATTATTCGCAAAGTGATCTCAACAAATTGTGTTTTGTGCAGCGCGCCCGCGGGCTCGGTTTTTCCGTCGAGCATTGTCGGCAATTATTGTCGCTTTATGAGGACGGCAATCGCGCCAGTGCAGATGTCAAAGCTTTGGCCAATGCCCATCTGGGTGAAATCAATCGAAAGTTGAAAGAGTTGGAGCAGCTCAAAGCGACATTACAATCCTTGGTCGACGCTTGCCATGGCGATGAGCGCCCAGATTGTCCGATCCTGGAAGAATTGTCGGGCGAGCACGGCTGAACGTTAGTTTAACGTCGCCACGGCGTCATTTTAGTTTAACGCCGCCACGGCGTCGTGGGTCGATAGGAAAATTTGCCCCGGCTTAATTTTGCGCAACAGGTCAGAGCGCTTCAGCCGGTCCATCACCGGCCCCTTGACCTCCGCCAGATGCAATTGCACGCGCGCGTCGCGCAGCTCTTCGATCAGATTTTCAAGCGTATCAACCGCGCTGGCATCAATGGCATTGACGGCGCTGCAGATCAAAACCAGATGTTCGATGTCCGGGTGATCGGCCGTGTGGCGCAAAAGCTGATCCTCCAGATAGGCCGTGTTGGCGAAATAAAGGCTTTCATCGACGCGCACCAATAAAAGCTTGTCATATGTCGTCACCTCATGGCGCTCAACATTACGAAAATGTTCACTGTCGTTGACGCGCCCGACAATGGCCATATGGGGAATGGAGCTGCGCCACAAATGCAGCCCTAGCGAAACTGCAAGCCCGATCACAATGCCGATCTCGACACCAAAGGCAAGCACACCCAGGAAGGTCAGCAAATAGCTGAAGCCGTCAACCTTGGCATATTTCCAGGCGTGGAAAAATGATTTCAGATCGACCAATGTAACAACGGCGACAATGATGATGGCGGCCAATACGGCTTTGGGAAGATAGTACAGCAATGGCGTCAGCAGCAGCAGCACAATGGCGATCAAAATTGCGGTGATGATGGCGGCCAGCGGCGTGTTGGCCCCGGCATTGAAATTGACAACCGAGCGCGAAAAACCGCCGGTAACTGGATAGCCGCCCGTTGCCGCTGCGCCGATATTGGCCATGCCCAGTCCGATTAATTCTTGATTGGGTACGATCTTCTGCCGGCGTTTCGCCGCCAGCGATTTGGCTACCGAGACGCTTTCCAAAAAACCGACGATTGAAATTAAAATCGCTGTCGGCAATAAATCGCGCCACAGCTGCAGATCGAATGAGGGCAATGTGAGCGAGGGCAGGCCGGGCGGGATCTGCTTGACGATCTTGACGTCGGCGGCGGTGTCGAGACCAAACAACCAAACGACCAGCGTGCCGAAGACAGCAGCCACCAGCGGCATCGCCTTGGGTAGCAGCGTGACATAGGTCGCACTGAGGCCCCGTTTGCCAAGCGCCTGTGCAATTTGTTCCCGGCGCAGCAGTAACGCCAGCGCGCCCACGGCGATCAGCAGCGTAACCGGGTTGATTTGGCCGACTTGCTCAACGGCCGACCACAGGATTTTCGGGATAAGATGCGTGCGCTCAATGGAAATACCGAGCAGATGTTTGAACTGGCTGAAGCCGATAATCAAAGCGGCGGCGCTGACAAAACCGGCAATCACTGGATGACTGAGAAAGTTGACAATAAAGCCGATGCGCAGCAGTCCCAGCAAGGTCAGGAATATCCCGCTGAGTAGCGCCAGCACAATGGCATGGGCGACAAATTCCGCCGAGCCCAATTCGGAAAAACGTGATAGCCCGCTGGCCACCATCAGCGAGACAATGGCGACCGGGCCAACTGCCAGCGCCCGGCTGGTGCCGAAGATCGAATACAGGATCAGCGGCAGCATGGAGGCGTAAAGTCCCGCTTGTGGCGGCAGGCCGGCGAGCAGCGCATAGGCCATGCTTTGCGGGATCAGCATAATGGCGACAATCACACCGGCGGTTAAATCTCCTGATAGATCATTTCGTTTGTAATCGGGCAGCCAGCTGGTGATTGGCAAATAGCGCTGTGTGGTGGGATGGGCGGTAAAGCGTTTGCCGCGCCCGCGCAGATCATATTTTTGATCGAGTTTGATTGCGGCGTCGCGCGCGGCGGGGAGTGACTTTGCCCCCATCGCAATCGATTTGGCGCTGGCCTTGGCGCCGGCTTTAGCACCGGCCTTGAGCGCATGGGTAGCGGCGGTTCCGCCGGTTTTGGCAGCTGATTGCACCAGCCCTTTGGCCTTGGAGACCCACCGCGTTTTGTCTTGCATTTTGCCCGTTCCGCTTGGCTGGCTTGTGGTCACCTGTCGTTTGCTCTTCGCAGTATCAGGCCAGCCTCTATCGTCTGACCTGTAATGCAATGAATGGGGTAAAGCAGCAAGTAGAGCCTGCTGTTACACTTTACGGCAAACGGCCGCGATCAAATAATTAGCGACCGGAATGTTAACCATTCCAGCCGCTGGTATTCTACGACACAAAAAGTTAGCGCACGGTTTATTGGCAAATACCAGGTTTATTAACGGCTCTTTAATCGGCAAAATCACCACCCAATTTACCGTTAATTTACCACCAGCCTACATGCGGAACTGGTAACTGGCGGGGACAAAACGAAAGCCTTCGCCAAGTGCTTCCACATAGCCCACTGACGGGAATGGCAGATGATAGCCGGTTACCGGAATACGGTCGGCGGCGGCCATGCCCAGAAGTTTTACCCGTGTGGCGGCGGCTTTTTCATGATCCATATCGCCGGTGAATTTCCAGTCTGGTTTCTGGAATGAGAAAATCTGATGCACAATCGCATCGCCCCAGAGCAGCAGGCGCCGACCCTTGCTTTCCAGATGATAAGCCAGATGACCTGGCGTATGGCCGTCGCTGGCTAGCGCCCGAATGCCGGTCACAACATCCTGGCCATCCTTGAAGAATGTGATTTTGTCGGCAAGCGGAACCACATGGCTTTGCACCAGCTTGGCGCGCGAGGCGAGCGATCCGCCAGACTCTGCCAGCTGTTTCGGCGACCAGAAATTATGCTCGGTGGCGCCGGCGATATAACGCGCATTGGGAAAGATCGGTTTGCCGCCTTCATTCAGCCCGCCGATATGGTCCGGGTGATAATGCGTGATGACGACGATATCAACCTGCTCGGGCGTGTAACCGGCGCCCTTTAAAGCGCGCGCCAGCTTGCCGCGATCGGGGCGTTTGGTGGCGCCATTGCCCGTATCGAACAAGATCAGTTCCTTGCCCGTATTCACAAGAACCGGCGCATAGGACATCTCAAAACCGCTCGTGGGTAGGAAATTGGCCTTGGCCACTTCGTCGACATCTTCTTGAAATTGCTCGGCGCCAAATGCGGGAAACAGACCGCTGATCTTTAACGTACCATCAAGGAAGGTTGTGATTTCAAAATCACCAAGCGTAAAGCGGTGATGGCTGGCTAATGAGGGGCCCAGCATTGGCGCCTTGGCAAGCGCGCTGAGCGGTGCTGCGCCGCTGCTGATAAGCGCGCTGGTTATACCGGCAGCGCCTAGTGTTAATGCCTTGCGGCGTGTCAGCATGGATGTTGGACGGGATTTATCGAAAGTCATTCAATTACTCCTGAGGCGGCACGGCCGGATAAAAACTTTAGAGTTGGAACTCATCAACTTGCAAGCGCCAAGCATAGAACCAAACCGGCACAGGAGCCATAGCAGAGCCGGGCGAATGTTCCTTTGAGCCTGCGACATGATGCTATGCGCGAGCGATGTGGTGCGCTATAAGCGGGCCCGCAATGTTTATGTGATCTTGATCGCTTCGAGCGCGATTGGCAGCTGAAACCAGGAGCACAAACAACCATGATCGTTATTGTTGGCGGCGGCATTGCCGGGTTGTCGCTGGCCTGGCAATTGCTCAAAGCGGGCGCGCCTGTGACGCTGCTGGAGCGCGGCGGCGTCGGGTCAGGTGCCAGTTATGCCGCCGCCTCATATCTGGAACCACGTCTGGGCCATAGTGCCATGCGCGATATCGAATGGGCCTCGGTCAAGGCGTGGCCGAGCTTTGCTGCTGAGATTGCCGACGCATCCGGCCATGATCTGGATTATCGGCGCGGCGGCCAGCTGCGCATTGCCTATGGCGACAATCTGGAGGTGGTGACGGCTGATGCGGTCCGCCGCAAGGAGGAAGGCTGGCAGGCCCAATGGCTTGAGGGGCACGCTTTGGTAGAACTGGAGCCGCATCTGTCGCACGAGGTTATTGGCGGCTGTTATTTGCCCGATGTCGATTGGCTCGACGGGCGCAAATTATGCGCGGCTCTGGCAGCGGCAATTAGCGCGCGCGGCGGCATCATTCGCGAACAGACAACGGTTCTGGCATTTCAGTCGACAGGAGAAACATTGACCGGTGTGCGAACCACTACCGGCGTGCAGTTCAAGCAAGAGACAGTGGAGGCGGATAAAGTCGTGCTGTGTTCCGGGCTGGGCGGCAATGATATTGCTGATCTGCCGCCCGACATACCGCGCTGCCGGCCGGTTAAGGGGGTTATGCTGGCGCTGCAAATGGACGCGCGCGCGCCTGTTGTTTCGCGATTGATCAAGCGGCCTGACGGGATTTTGTGCCCGCGCGCCGATGGCCGGTTGCTGGTCGGCACCACCCATGAAGACGGTGATACATCGCTCACCGCCAGTACTAAAGCGATTGCGATGTTGCGCCAAAGCGCGGCGCGGGCGGTACCAGTACTGGCCGAGCTGCCGCTGGTCGAGGCGGCTTGCGGTATTCGCTCTTTTGTTGGCGATGGTCTGTTGCGTCTGGGGCGCTCAAAGCAAATGCGCGGGCTCTATTACAGCCTCAGCCATGCGGGCGCGGGGTTCATTCGCGCGCCGGTGACCTCGCGCGATATGGCGGCATTTATTCTGTCAGATGAAGCGCCGGTACCGCTGATTGATAAATTCCTCAAACGCTGAAACGTTGAAACGCTGAGGCGCGCGCGAAGGCCTTGCCATGGTGGCCGTGCTTCGGCATATCTATTCGGCATATCAATAAAATATAAAACAGCACAGGCAATAAGAAAGACGGGCAGATGAAATTGGTACGATATGGCGCGCGCGGCGCGGAAAAGCCGGGGCTGATAGATGAGGCGGGCGCCATTCGCGATCTGTCCACGCATGTGACCGATATCGGCGGCGCGGCGTTGGCGCCCGATACTCTGGCTAAGTTGGCGGCGCTCGATCCGGCCTCATTGCCGCTTGTTCCGCGTGAAACCCGGCTGGCAACGCCGATTGCCAATGTGCGCAGTTTCATCGCTGTTGGTCTCAATTTTGTCGATCATGCCAAGGAAGGCGGCTTTGATATTCCAGGGCAGCCGGTCCTGTTCAACAAGATGGCCAGCTGCGTAAACGGCCCCAATGATGATGTGATCATTCCCAAAGGATCAACAAAACTCGATTGGGAAGTGGAGCTGGCTATCGTGATCGGCACCCGCGCCAGCTATGTGGAGGAGGCCGACGCGCTGGATTATGTTGCGGGGTTCTGCCTGAGCAATGATTTGTCGGAGCGCGCCTTTCAGTTGGAACATGGCGGGCAATGGATGAAGGGCAAAAGCGCGCCGACATTAGGCCCGCTTGGTCCGTGGCTGGTCACCCGTGATGACATTGCGGACGTGCAAAATCTTGCCATGTGGCTTGATGTCAACGGCACCAGAATGCAAACGGGCTCGACCGCCAATATGATATTTTCCGCCGCGCATATTGTGCATTACATCTCGCAATATATGGCGCTGGAGCCGGGCGATATAATCACTACAGGTACGCCGGCTGGCGTCGGGATGGGCAAGAAACCACCGGTTTATCTTGCAGCCGGCGATGTCATGACACTGGGGATTGACGGGCTGGGTGAGCAGCGCGCCACGGTTGTTGAGTGGCGCAGCTGTTAGCGCGGGATCGTTCCAGTTCAGACGGCATAGCCATTGGCCATTTCGTTCACGGCTAGTTCGGGCGTTGCTCACCTGTTGGGAATTGTACAACCGAGACATTTTCATCATAGCTTTTGATCAGCTGTGCCACCTGGCGCCAGTCGTCCTCGCTTTGCCGCGGCAGGGCTAACAACGCTTGCATGTGGTGTTTCAGACGAACCAGAATTGCTTCTTCACGGGCGTCCAATTTGCCTTCGCCCGCCGGGGTTTCCATATTGAACAACAGATCGCCAATGATCTTTTCATAACTGCCGCCCCTGGTCAGCATAATCGGCTCGATCAATCCTTTTAGTTCTTCAGCGATTTCAACCACCAGTTCTTTGTCGGCGGGCTCAATCGTCGGCCGGTTCAAGATCTGCTCGCGCATCGTGTGGACCAGCTCCAGCTTCTTGCCAAGTTCATAGCCAAAATGGCGCCAGACTTCCGGCGCGCGATGATCAAGCCCGTGCAGAGCTTCTGAAATGGTGGGGGCATGGGGCGCAATTCCCGAGGATAAAAAACGGCCATAGTCACCAGATTTGAAACCCAGCGGGGCGCTCAGCTCATCGCGAAGTTCCTGCACCCGGCGTGAAGTAATGCGCATGGGCGATGAAGGGTTGGGGGCGCTCTGGTCGGGTGCGTTCTGGTCTGCCTGCAGCCGTTCGCTTAGATTAACCGAGGAGCGCAGAAGCTGCGGGCTGTTCGGCTCATCGGTCGTTGTAGCGCTGGGCGGCGGGGCATCGGCGCCGTCCTCTTTGCCGTAGTGCGGACGCTGCGTGATTTGAGCCGACACCGGCGCCGGAGTGTTGGCAGGCGCGGTTAGAGTTTGCGGGGCCTGAGGTCGCGGGCGCTGAGTTAGATCGCCGCCGTCAAGAGGCGCCTGGTCTTTGCTTTCTTGCCCAAGCGCAGTTTGCTTTGAGGGGGGGGCAAAGCTTTGCAATTGCTGGTGTTGCGGCGCGCGAATGAGCGCGCGGGCACGGATCGATGCCAGGGTTTTATAAAGATCGGCGTGAATGTAATAACGGCTCATTTCGTCCTTGTCCCGCTGCACAACTTGCAAGGTCGAGCCGGCATTCAATACATTACGCACGGGGCGCGTGTGCACGGGGTCGATCTCCGTTAAAAATATTTCCGACGTGAAGCCGTTTTGCTCATTGATCGGGTGCATGTGCGATAAGACAAGCTCGGCATTGTCGCCTATTTCGGGCAACAAAGCGACGGCGATGATCTTGTCCAGCTCATTCTTTTTGCCATGCTCTTTATTGGCATCGAATTCGCGCTTGGCGACCACCGAGAGAAACTCGAACAACTCTGAGCGCACTTCGTAATATCCCAGATGCGGACTGCGCACGGCGCCGATTGTTGCCCCGGCATTCAACACCTTGCGAATGCGGTCGTCTGTTTCGACCGACTTGCCATCGAGAATAACCTGCGCGCTAAAGCCGTCTTGCGGCGTCATTGGATGCATGGCCGATAATACTAAGGCGGCGTTGTCAAACCGGTCCGGCAATAGGGCATTATCGATAATCGCATCGAGCTGCTTGGCACTGCGCGCAACAGTATTGGGCACATCGGACAAGGGTGAGCGCACCACATTGGCGCCGAACAGGCCGGACATGAAAACAAGCGCGTCAATGGCAATTGCAATGCCAAGCGCCAGATAGGCGAGGGAATTGCCGTCCTGAAACGCATTCCAGGTTACGACAAAGCGGTGTGCCTTGTCGTCGCGCGCCAGCTCAACCGAGGAGATCTTGGCACCAAGCTTGGCAGTGTCCTGGCTGGGCAGGCCTGAATCTTGCAAACATTGCCGGCCAAAACGCAGCATCGCATCGGTGCCGCCGCCCTGCGGCAGTTTGGAGCCGCCTGAACAATTGGCCGCAAAGGCCGCGATACCGGAGTTAAGCGCGAAGACCGGCGCGGCCACTTCATTGGCCGGACCCGGATCGCAGGACAATTGCGCGGCGCGATCTTTAAGCTGATCAACGCGCATCATAGCCGAATGAATTGTACCGCAGCTGGTTTGAATTTTGGCCAAGGTCTGCTGTGTCGGTTCGCGGTGGAAGGCTTGCCGCGCGCGCTCCATATGCGCCAGCCCGATTGCCGGGTCGAATGAGGCGTCTCTGCGGGCACTATTGTTTGTCTGGGTCACGGCGATCAGCTGGTCGGCGGTGGCAGCTTCCCCCTTCAGTTTAGCTAGATCGCCATCGATGCGCGCCAGCTCACCTTTATTGCCAGCAACGCGCCGATCAATATCCTTAAGGCGTCTCTCGGCGGTTTTCAGCCGCGTGCGCGCGACTTCCATCTTGCCCCTGAGTAACGCTTCTTGGCTGCGGCTGGCGCGATATTTCGGACCGCGGCCGACTTTTAACGAGCCCTCAACGCCGCGCTCTTCTGCCAAGGTTTTAGCACGCTGTTCGTCTAGTTCGCGCTGCAGGTTATCAACCACAGCTTTTGGCTCCAGCGTGTCATTGGCAATGCCCGGGCGCAGGCCCGACAGCCGGGAGATTTCTTCACTGAGCTGAATTTTGCGCGCGGCAAGTCCGGCCTGAGCACTGGTCGCGTTGGCGCGTTTTTCCTGCAGGATTTTAACTTCGCGGTTTTGCTTTTCCAGCTCCCGCTGGATCTGCGCCCGGATCAATCCCGGGGCGGTTTTCGCCAGGTCCGCCAGATCTGTTAACTGGCGCTCATAGATATTCCACTCGTCTTTCTGGAACAGCTGCTCGGCCGCCGCCAATTGTCGCCGGGCGGTGAGCATACCGATATTGGACACGATTGCAGCCACCTGGTTGGTGGTGCGAATGGTGGCAGCGCGTTTGCGTTCCGATTGCGGGAAAATATTGGAGAACAAACTGTCGAATGAGAAAAACACCGACGTGCCCATGCAAGCCAGAAACATCATCCACAACACGGCGTTTTTCGCAACCACGCGCGTGCCTTGCAAGTAAGGTGTTACCACGTCGGATTTGCGATTAACCAGCATCGACGCCAGGGCCAGCATGGCGATCACAAGGATCAACGCCCCATTGGCGACGTTGCCCCAGTTCACGCCCGCCTGAACGCCATTGATCGTCTCGCGCACATTCAAAAAGCTCATGCCCCATGAGGCAATGGCGATAAACAACAGCAGGCCGATGAATGTTCCCAGGATGACTTCGGTTGCCGATTTGGACGGCCCGCCATCGGGCGCGCGCTGGTTCATACCGGTAGCAAAGCTTTCGCCGATCAACCAGGCGGCGATCAGCATGACCCCTTGAATGCCAAAGGTGATCATGAGGCTTAATACTGGCTCATGGGTAAAATTGCGCATGCCGTCCCAGGTGGTCCAACCTGACGCGGCCGACAGCACCAGCCCGGTTAGGCCAAGCAGAACAAGGCGCCAATTATGGAAGATGGTTTCTTCCAGATTGCGGATTAGTTTCGCATAAATGGCGGACGTTTTAAAAGCGTTGACGGCGCTGATGCCAAATAGGAACAGGGCAATGGGAAACCAATAGGCTTGCAGGAAAGTTGCAACCATTGTCGCCAAACCGGTCAAATCAAACCCCTGACCAACGTCATTGCCCAATGTAGGCTCCATAATTTATGTCTCTTCGCTCCCGTTTGAGCGATCCCTTGTTCAAAATAATTCGATCGGTGATGATCACTAAATAACTGCTCTATGTACGCAAGCGCTGCTTGCAGATCCTTGTCACTCTAATTTATAACGCGCCGCTCACAATCACCCACAGTCTATCCTTCTCTTATTTAAGTCCATGCACGGCTTCGCATGAAGATCGTTCAGGCGATTTTGTGCGAAATTGCAGGCAAAAGTGGGGCCGGACCATGCTTCGGCTTGATCCGGCGTGCGGGTCTTAGGAATATGGGAAATGTTCGGCGCGTCTGCAACGCTGTGCGGGTTGTTGGTAAATGCCGTTTGATTGCAACATGTTGATGCGGCGTTGGTGATGTTTGATCGCAGGCTCTGCGGCGGTATTCATGCATATCGGGTGCCATTGTTGAACCCCATAGTAATCGGGGTGTTGATGAGGCAAAATATGACATTTTCGGAATATGATAGCTAATTTACGCAGCGCAGGCCCTAAACCCACCAGAGCACCCATCAGCCGCGCGCATTGCGCGACCCGATCGCCGTGTCCCTAACTGTTACGCTTTGAATATGTGAATAGCGCGCGGAATTTATGGGTAGCATGAGGGGTTTATAAGCAGCACGAAACCAAACCAAGTATCACGATGATGGGGCGGCGGCTCTATACGGCCTCGAACAGGGCTGCCAGTCCAAGACCGCCAATCGCGCCTTGCGTAACAGCACCGAATATTTTGGCCTCACCCGTTTGCTGAGCGTCATCGGTTGCCGCGCTGCGCACCAGATCAGTAAATAGCCGCACAATCAGCACCGCACCGGACGCACCGACCGGATGCCCGCGCGCGATCTCGCCGCCGCCTGGGTTAATGATATCATCATTGAGTTTGGCCTGATCACGCAGCGCGATGACCTGCGCGGCAGAAGTCTCTGCGATCTCCACCACGCGAATTGTGCTGCGGTCAAACCCGTTCAGCTTTCCATAAAGCTTGTCCATGGCCATCAGCGGCGCTTCGGCTTCCAGCTCCGGTGCGACGCCCTGCGTGGCACTGTTGACCAGTTTCAAGGCGCCGGGTGAGCCCAATTCGTCATAGATCTTCTGCGAGACCACAACAACAATGGCGGCGCCGTCATGAACTGAGCTGGTGTTGCCTGGGGTTAGTGTTCCCGATGGTTCCAGAAAGGCGATTTGGCTTTCCAGCTCATCGACTTCCGGCTCGCCGGCACTTTGATCGCGGGCTTCGGCGGCTTCCATTTTGAGCGGTACAATTTCACCGACAAAGCGGCTGGTATCGCGCGCGTCTTGCGCTTTCATATATGATTGCAGCGCATGAGCGTCTTGCTGCGACCGGCTGATGCCGTGCCGGCGCGCCAATGCTTCCGAGGCTTCGAATTGCTGTGGTTCATTGCATTCATCCAGTACCGCCGGATCGACACCGATGAAATGGGGAACCTGGTGCAGGCTGCGCGGTTTGGCAATGCGCCACGGCGCAGTTGAGGGCGAATCGGCGCCGCCGGCAACAATGATATCCGCGTCGCCCGCGCCAATTATACGAATAGCGTTCAAGATGGCATCCAGTCCTGAGCCGCATTGGCGGTCCACGGTCGAGGCTGATGCAGTTTCGCTGATCCCGGCGGCCAGGGCAATCAAACGGGCCGGATTGCCGCCCGCAGTGGTATTGCCGATTATGACTTCATCAACCTGCTCCCCGCTTAACCTGGCGTCTTCCAGGGCAGCTTGCACAATCGGGGCTGTCAGCGCTTCAATGCGGCGGTGGCGGTGCAAACCACCGACCCGGCCAATGGCACTGCGCCGCGCCGCGATAATATATGCGGGGGACTTTGGCATGGTACGCCTTTCACTAAAATCGATACAACTTGGATCGAATACGATTTGGACCGAATAAAAATTGGGTCAAAACGAGGGTCAGGCCTCCGTCAAAATTGGATGAAGGGCGAAAATATCACAGCTACCCCCTGTGACCATTCCTCCAATTCAACATGAAAAGGTGGCAAGAAGCAGGAGATTTCGCGGTCTAACAAGGATTTAATGCGAAAGTCATATCTGTGGTATTCCCGCCACCGTGAGCCCGCACCGGTTGCTGAGGCGCAGATAAAAGCGCCCCATTGACGTGGGCACGGTTTGGCCCCATATCCGCGCGGGAACCCAAACGAGCAATCTCATGCCCCCAGCAGATCACAGCTGCCACGATCACGGCGCCAGCCTCCCCGCCGGACCGATAAATCCACGCGCTTTGATCAGTGCGCGCGCCTTATGTTTCACGCGCGGCGAGCGGGCGATATTGCAGCAGGTCGATCTGGACCTGATGCCTGGCGAGATCGTGACTTTGATCGGCCCTAACGGTGCCGGCAAAACCACACTGGTGCGCATGATGCTGGCCTTGGAGCAGCCCGATAGCGGCCATTTGCATCGGTCGAGCAATTTGGTAATCGGCTATGCGCCGCAGCGCTTTGATGTGGACGCCGCTATTCCGCTCAGCGTGGCGCGCTTTTTGGCGCTGGGCACAAAAGCTGGCATTGGCGCCAGGAACGCGGATCAATCCCGCATTGAAAATGCGTTGCAAGCAGTGGGTGCTGCTGGTCTGGCGCAGCGGCAGTTGGCGCGGTTGTCGGGCGGCGAGTTGCAGCGTGTGATATTGGCGCGGGCCCTGCTGCGTAATCCGCAATTGCTGGTGCTTGATGAGCCGGTGCGCGGCGTCGATTTTGCCGGCGAAGCGGAGCTTTACAATCTCATCGGCAGAATTCGCGACGAGCGCGGTGTCGGCGTCTTGCTGGTCAGCCATGATCTGCATGTGGTGATGGCGCGCGCCGACCGGGTGATTTGCCTGAACGGCCATGTGTGCTGCTCGGGTCTGCCGCAAAGCGTGGCGCAGCACCCTGCCTATGGCCGTCTGTTTGGCCCGGCCGCTGCCAATGCCATCGGTATTTACCAGCACAAACATGATCACGCTCATGATCTTACCGGCGCGCCGGTCCCCAATCGGCAGGCGCAGGGAGACGCGGACGCGGACTTGGATTTAGACTTGGACTTGGATTTGGAAACGCAAGCCGGCGCCCGGCCTGCCAAGAGCGCGCCAACGCAGCAGGAGCGCTCATGATTGAAATTGAGCCGTTCTTGTGGCGTGCCTTGGCAGCTGCGATAGGGCTAGGCATCTTGGCGGCGCCGCTTGGCTCGCTGGTCATCTGGCGGCGCATGTCCTATTTCGGCTCGACCATTGCCCATTCAGGCTTGCTTGGCGTAGCGCTGGGGCTGATGCTGTCGCTCAATCTCACCTTGTCGGTGCTGCTGGTGGCGATGGTCCTCGCCGCCGTGCTGATTGTACTGGAGCGGCAGAAAATT
>JAJRRE010000179.1 GCA_024279745.1 Alphaproteobacteria bacterium | reverse complement strand
GGTTGCGGCGACGCTACTTTGCTTGGCTGCAGCGGATTGGGGTCGTCTTCAAGTGCGCCATCCAATCTGGCCAGCAAGCATTTCATCGTCTCGTCTTCGGGCTTTTCACCGTTAGGATCGTTACTCATAATCGCAATACTCAAAAGCCGTTGTTACATTTGACCGCCAACTGCGATCTGCTTGTTTTGTCTGTCTAACCGCCCAGTTAAACCGACACGCGGCCCCACTTTTCAATATTGGACGACCAGCAAGGCCCTATTGTGGGCTTACCGCTCCCAATGAAGATCTATTGCGCCGTTTTTCTTTCAGCCAGCGCAGGAATTGATTGAATAGTTTTTTCTGCATGACCGGATCGTCAGGAGCGGCCCGGATGGCATCCCGGCGCGCGGCGGTCAGATCCACCCGGTTAAGTCGCGGCGCCGTTTTGCGTTTCAAAGCCGCTCGATCGAGCCACTCTTGTGCCGCGGGAAACCGTTTCCAAGCCGGCAGCCGCGCGGCCAGATTAATCTCTTTCCACTTCGGGTGCCGTGGCTCTTGCAAGAATTTATCGATATTGTTGAAAAACGCGTTAACAAACTTCGCCACGCGGCGGTAGCGATCCGTTTTCTTTGGCCAATTATAGACGGCCAGCACGGAGCCAATGGCAATCGTGTTCACCACCCGCTGGCCGTTAATCAGCTTGGGATAGTCTTGCGCCGTCAGCTGCGCCGGGAAGTAGTTCTTCTTCAGCTTATCAGTGTAAGGGACATCCAGAACGCGCATACCATCGACCAGTTTAAAACTGCCGAATGATCCAGAAGGTTTACCGGAAAATAAAATCGTAGCGGAAATTTCGCCGGACTTGATTTTGGCGTAGGCGTCCGCCTGGCCCATGTTTACTTCTTTGACCTTGATGCCGAGCAATTTAAAAATCGCGCGGGCGGAAAGCTGTGTGCCACTACCAACGTCGGAGAAATTGACGGCCTTGCCTTCCAATTCTTGAATAGATGTTATGCCGCCGCCAGCCAATACGTGCATTTCTTCATTATAGAGCTTGGCGATATAGGCAATCTGCTTGTCGACGTGGCGCCCAAGTTCGCCGGTGCCTTTATAATATTCCATAGTATCGGATTGCAATATGCCCATGTCGATACCCTTAAGGCGCAGGATATCGCGCATATTCTGCGCCGCGCCTTTGCCGATCACGGCCAGCACACGCAGCTCGTCTTTTTTGTCGAGCACCGCCACCATATCATAGGCAATTCGCAGATAAGTCCCGTTTGGATTACCCGATATAATCGACACGGTATGTTGATTGGCTTTGTTGCGCGCTTGGACAACGACATTCGAGGCCGTACGAGCACCCGTAGACTGGGCCATTGCCGGTTCGCCAAATGCCAAAAACGCCGCCACACAGGCAGCACCACATAGTATAATATTACGCATAGTCCCCAAGACTCCCCGGTCACTGTCGGCAAAAACATGCGAGTTAATCCCGCTTTGTTTGGTTCGGCTTCAATTGCCCTGGTTGTTGCAATGCTTTTGCATTCAAGGCTTAGGCCGATGCCGTAGTGAGCTTATGAAATCACCATCCCAAAGCCTGTGATCTAGGTCAAACAAAACCGCCACAGGCAAGAAAAAAACATCAAATTCTCATGGGGCATAGTCGCGCTTGGGAAGTGGTCAATTTGCGGTCAGAATGTGAAATTCTTGGGGCAATCCTTAGTTAGCACCGCATTGGATATAACTGCTTTGGCGCTGTTTTCGTTGCAAGATCAAATGACTAACGACATTCTCCCGCAAGAAGGATGGATATGCTTCCGCATGCGCCATTTGATGAAATTGAACTGTTCAATCTCAGCGGGTGCTAAATAACTGACACACGTTCAAAACTGCGCATGGCTTAACGCGCTGCCCTCGCAGTTTCCAACCTCGAATACCATTTACAAAGAGATTATGACGAGGCGTCTTCTTGCCAGCGCAGGCGCGGTGAGCGGGCGGCGCGGGTTTCATCCAGACGTTTGCGCGGCGCGAATTTGGGCGCGGATGTAAAGCGGTCCACATCGCCGGCCTTGGCCGCAATTGCTAAAGCACGCAAGGAGGCAATGAACTCGTCAAGGGCGTGCTTCGATTCAGATTCCGTCGGCTCGACCAGCATGGCACCGTGCACAACCAGTGGAAAATACATGGTCATGGGGTGATAGCCTTCATCGATCATGGCCTTGGCGAAATCGAGCGTGGTGACGCCCGTACCAGCCAGAAAGCTATCGTCGAACAACACTTCATGCATACAAGGCTTGTCGCCGAAAGGCTGGGAGAACAGATCACGCAAGCCCGCGCGCACATAATTGGCATTGAGAACCGCATCTTCAGAAGCTTGTTGCAACCCGTCGCCGCCATGCGACATCATATAGCTTAAGGCGCGCACAAACATCCCCATCTGGCCGTGAAACGCAGTCAGGCGGCCAAAGGGATCGGCTGCGTTCTGTTGCGGCGTATCGTGCCCGGTGCCGTATTCGTGGGCGCCGCTTGCCTCCTCAACCAGGCGAAAGCCGCCGCCGTCGCGCACAATGAACGGTACTGGCGCGTACGGCGCCAGAGCTTCCGACAACACAACGGGTCCCGCCCCCGGCCCGCCGCCGCCATGGGGCGTTGAAAAGGTTTTATGCAGATTGATATGCATGGCATCGACGCCCAGATCACCGGGCTTGGCCTTACCCATGATGGCGTTGAGATTGGCACCGTCGCAATAAAAATAGGCGCCCGCGTCATGAATAGCTTTGGCGATTTCCACAATGTCGCGCTCAAATAATCCGCAGGTGTTTGGGTTTGTCAGCATGATCGCAGCGGTATCGTCGTCAATCGCCGCGCGTACAGCGTCCACGCGCACGGTACCGTCGGCATCGGCGGGAATGGTTTTCACCTTATAGCCGATCAGCGCAGCGGTTGCCGGATTGGTGCCGTGGGCGGATTCGGGAACCAGCACGGTTTTCGGCGCGGCAGCGACGGCAGCAGCGGCGGCGGCGCTATTATTTGCAATGGCGCCACCAGCCGTTCCGCTTCGTTTAAGCTTGGCCAGATGCGCCGCCTTGATCGCCATCATGCCGCATAACTCACCATGGGCGCCGGCTTTCGGCGACATCGCCACCGCCGCCATGCCGGTAATTTCCGTCAGCCAACCGCCAAGTGTCTCGATCAGCTCAAGCGCCCCTTGCACAGTTTTTTGCGGCTGCAACGGATGTACATCGGCAAAGCCAGGCAGCCGCGCCATTTTCTCGTTCAGTCGCGGATTATGCTTCATGGTGCACGAGCCGAGCGGATACAGTCCGCCATCAATGGAATAGTTTTTCTGCGACAGACGCACATAATGGCGCATGGTTTCCGGCTCACTTAGGCCCGGTAGTCCAATGGGCGTTTCGCGCGCCAGAGTACCAAGACGCGGCGCGCAATCGAGCGGCTGGGGTAAATCAACGCCGCAGCTGTTCAGATTGCCCACCTCAAATAACAGCGGCTCTTCAAGGCTCAGACCGCGATTGCCGGAAAAAGTCTCAGGTGCAACATCACCGCCACCATTATTGCGATCACCAGCCGTGCCTGAGGATCGTGCCGGAGCCGGCGTTGTTGGGCGGCCTTGCTTGTTCATGCTCATGCTAAAACGTCCTGCAATGCGGCGGCATAAGCCGCGCGGTCTTCATCTGTGTTAATTTCAGTGGACGCCACCAGGATCAAATCCTTGACCGCCTCGTCGCCCGGCAGCAAACGCGAGACCGGAACGCCGCCAAGAATGCCTTTATCCACCAGCGCGTCGATCACCTCAGCGCCATCACGCGGTGCACCACCGGCGCCGGACACCCGAATGGTGAACTCGTTGAAGAACGTCTCATTGAGCACGTCGACGCCAGCAACCTTGGCCAGCCGGTCGGCAAGCGCGCAGGCATTGGCGTGATTGATTGTTGCCAGTTTGCGTAAACCCATTTCGCCGAGCAGGGACAAGTGAATGGTGAAGGCCAGCGCGCACAATCCTGAATTGGTGCAAATGTTACTGGTCGCCTTTTCGCGGCGGATATGCTGCTCGCGGGTCGACAGGGTTAATACAAAGCCGCGCTTGCCGTCCGCATCAACCGTCTCACCGCATAGCCGCCCTGGCATTTGCCGCACCAGTTTTTGGCGACACGCCATCAGCCCGACATAGGGACCGCCAAAGTTCAACCCATTGCCGATTGACTGGCCTTCGCCAACCACGATATCGGCGCCCATATCACCGGGAGATTTGAGGGCGCCCAGGGCGATGATCTCCGTCACCACAACAATCAACAGTGCTTTTTGGGCGTGGGCAGCGGCGGCAATGTCGCTCAGATCCTGAATGGTGCCGAACACCGACGGATATTGCACCACAACACAAGACGTTTCATCGTTGATCTGGCTAATGAGATCTTCGCGGCCCAACGGATCGGGGGCCAGCGTTTCAGCAGCCATACCGGCAAAATCCGACAAGGTTTCGACAACGGCGCGATAATGCGGATGCAGCCCGCCGGATAGAACCGCGCGTTTGCGCCGTGTCGCCCGGTGCGCCATCAACACCGCTTCGCCGGTCGCGGTCGAGCCGTCATACATCGAGGCGTTGGCGACTTCCATGCCGGTCAGCAGCGCCACCTGCGTTTGAAATTCAAACAAGGTCTGCAATGTGCCTTGTGTAATTTCAGGTTGATAGGGCGTATAGGAGGTCAAGAACTCAGAGCGCTGGATCAGATGATCGACCGTTGCCGGGACATGATGACGATAAGCGCCGGCGCCGACAAAAACAGGCACGACTGCAGCGGCCACATTCTTTGCAGCCAGCTTCGACAAAGCGGCCTCAACCGCCATCTCGCCCTGGGTCCGCGGTAAATCCGCAAGGCCATCCGCGCGCACGGCTTCAGGAATATCGGCAAACAGATCGTCGATCGAGCTGGCCCCGACGGCGTCAAGCATGGCTTTGCGATCATCATCGCTGAGCGGCAGATATCTCATTTGATCAGGCGCTTTCTTCTACAAATTTGGCGTAAGCATCGGCGTCCATCAGACCGTCCAGCTCGGTTTTGTTGCTCAGTTTCAGCTTAAAAAACCACGCCTTGCCTTGCGCGTCTTCATTGACCAGCGAGGGGTTGTCGGCCAGATCGCCATTGACCTCAACCACCTCGCCCGCAACGGGTGCAAACACATCCGACGCGGCTTTAACCGATTCCACAACGGCGGCGTCATCGCCCTTGGCAAAGCTTTTGCCGGTTTCAGGCACTTCGACAAAGACAATATCACCCAGCGCTTCTTGTGCGTGCTCGGTAATGCCGATGGCGGCGACGTCGCCGTCAACAGAAACATATTCGTGGTCGGTCGTGTAATAAACTGTAGCCATAATGGCGTACTCCTTGATTTACGTGATAATTGTTAGCTTTGTTGGCGGCTTATTGTTTGAACTACGATTGGCGTCAGCGCGCTGGCTGGGCTCGACCCTTGGTCAGCGGCCTGATCAAGCTTTGGGCTTACGGAAATAATTATGCGGCACAAATGGCAGCTTGATCACCTTGGCCGGCATCGGCTTACCGCGCACGACCAATTGCAGCGGCGTCCCGGCTTTGGCATGAGCCAATGTCACATAACCCATCGCCACCGGCGCCTGCACAGTGGGGCCAAAACCGCCCGACGTGACAACACCGATCTCATCGCCGGCCTCATTTAGTATAGCCGCGCCTTCACGCGCCGGTGCCCGCCCTTGCGGCTGAATGCCAATGAGACGGCGCGCGGGGCCGTCGCGCAATTCTGCCTGGATACGTGTCGCGCCGGGAAATCCGCCCTCCTCGCGCCGCCGTTTCTGGATCGACCAGACCAGATTGCCTTCGACCGGCGATGTGGTTTCATCAAGATCATGACCGTAAAGACATAGCCCCGCTTCCAGCCGCAACGAATCGCGAGCGCCCAGCCCAATCATTGCAACATCGTCATGGGCCAGCAATGCCTTGGCCAGCGCCGCCGCTCTATCAGCCTTGACACTCAGCTCAAAGCCGTCCTCGCCCGTATAGCCCGACCGGCTGACCCAGACCTCGCCAAAGTCTTTCGTCTCAAACAGTTTGATCGACATGAAGGCCAGCTCGCGCGCGCCGGGCATCATCTGTTCCAGAACTGTCACGGCTGCGGGGCCTTGCAAGGCCAGCAACGCCTGATCGTCCAACAACTGCAACTCGAATGCCGGGCCGATGCTCTGTTTGATATGCGCAAAATCAGCGACCTTGCAGGCGCCGTTGACCACCAGGAAATACCATTCCCTGCCGTCATTCTCGCCAATGCGGGAGATCATCAAATCGTCGCGAATGCCGCCCGCATCGTTAAGCAATTGCGAATAGCGCATCCGCCCGTCCTTCAGCGCCGCAATATCCGCCGGTACCATGCGCTCAATCTCATGAGCCACACCGCTGGCGCCGACCAATAAACATTGCCCCATATGCGAGACATCAAACAGCCCCGCCTTATCCCGGGTCCATAAATGCTCTTTCATGACGCCGAGGGGATATTGCACCGGCATGTCATAGCCAGCAAAGGGTACCATTTTGGCGCCCAGCTCGACATGCAGGTCAAAAAGCGGCGTGCGTAGCAAATCCGCCGCAGCGCTCGCACCATTTTCGGATGATGAATTGGAACTCATAGCTTCAGGCACTCCCCCATGGGATGTTCACAGACGACTTATCCCTCACGCGCCAAAACGCGTATGGGTTTAAGCCCCCTCTGTCACGGGTACCTGAGAGATTATGCCGGATCGCTCAAAGCTGAGCGCTGCACTTTTGGCCTTTTATTAAACCTGAGCTGAGCAGCGCGGAACTTGTGCGAACTGGTTTTTCCCCTTCGGTGGCCAGGCGTGTTATCGCCTGACTGCTTTCCAGAGTGCCATTAATTTGCGGTCCTTTTGCCTGAGAGGTTCCGGGGCGGTTGCTCCTTCGGCGCCGGCATCATGTTTCGCGCTTTAGCTTATATGCCAAGCGGGCGAACATGGGCCGATCTCTTCCACAAATATCAAATGGACGGGAGTAGGTATGGGCAAGAATGTGCAGGCTGTCAAATCACGCCGGGGCACTTTCACCATTAAAATTTGATGGCAGAGCGCAAACTGTGAGCGATTGGGAAACTAAAAACAAATGCCATACACGAAGCGCAAACCGAAGCGGCACCACTGGCCGCGACATAACCGCGACATGGCTGCCATTTCAACGGCGCCTAACCGGCGGCTTTTAGGAACCAACCATGGTCCGGCGGCTTTTACTCTATATAGACCAGCGCCTATCCGGCGGCTTCTTCTCTGTAAAGACCAGCACCTATCCGGCGGCTTTTAGGAACCAACCATGGTCCGGCGGCTTTTACTCTATATAGACCGGCGCCTAACCGGCGGCTTTTCCGTGTGGGGGCCGGCGCCTAACCGGCGGCATTTTACAACATCGACCGGCGCCTAACCGGCGCCGGGGGCCTTGCGATCAAATCCGACGAAAATTTTATAATCTGCCGGTCTTGTTCCTTCGGCAATATTGAAGGTCACGGTGCGCACGGTTGAGAAATAGCCGATTGGTTTTTCAATCGCGACTGGTACTTCAACCGACATCACATCGGATTTAATACGCTCGCGCTTGGCATCGGTCACAAAGACGTTAAGCGGCAACCTGACCGTCCCCGCCTGACCGCGTGGCCCCAACAAAACACGCCCGGAAAAGCCATACTTTACCGTAATTCGGCCCGGTTCAATGGAACATTCGCGCGCTGTCTTGGTGATTTCGCCGCGATGCATGATCGCCAAACCGTCGCCCGCTTTACCCGGTTCATAAATTGTCAGCTCATTGTCGCGCGGCCAGACCACGAAATGTGGACAGCCACCAGCTATCGAGCCGGTGAGCGCGTTGCCTCCTTGTGCCTTGGCGGCGCTAAGCATCGATTCGGCTGTGACCGAGCGCACTTCCTTGGCTTTGCTTTTGCCGCTGAATACACCGCCGCTCAATCCCGACGTCAATGACGAGATGCCGCAGCCACTCAGCGCCACACCAAGCACTGCCAAAAGGCATGTACCAGTGATAGATTTGCGCGTGATATAGCCGCGCGTGATATAGACCAACGTCGTCGTGCTTTGCTTCACAACGCCCCCGTTCAAAAGATCGTGCTGGCTTTGCAGCAGCCGATCATTATTATTGTCCACTTCGCCGCTAACTTAGCTGCGAAACTTCAGCAGTCCACACCAGATGCCGTTTATTATGTCAGCACAACACTATGCAAATACAACGACTCGAATCTTAACACCTTGCTTAAGATCCTGCCAACACCCAGCAGTCCTTGTAAACACTAAATTTAACAGTCACTTGATCAATACCGGTAGAAAACCGCCTCAATAAGACTACGCTACGCACATTACGACGTGCCCGATAGTGACCAACATCCCCCAATGCGACCGGAACGTGCACCATGCCACATCTCAAAACGCAGCCACTCAAGACGCAGCCGCAAGCGACATCAAAACCACCGCTGAAACTCGTAATGGCGGCGCCGCGCGGCTTCTGCGCAGGCGTCGACCGGGCGATCCAAATCGTTGAACTGGCTCTGGAAAAATACGGTGCGCCTGTCTATGTGCGCCACGAAATCGTCCATAACCGTTATGTTGTGTCCAACCTTGAGGGCAAAGGCGCCATTTTTGTGGAGGAGCTCGACGAAATTCCCGATTGTGACGCACCTGTGATTTTCTCGGCACATGGCGTGCCCAAATCAGTGCCGGCCGCCGCCAAAGCCAAGAATATGTTTTTCCTTGATGCCACCTGCCCCCTGGTCTCTAAAGTTCATGTCGAAGCGCAAAACCGGTTTGATGAAGGCCTGCAAATCCTGCTGATCGGTCATCAAGGCCATCCAGAAGTAATCGGCACCATGGGGCAGCTTCCCGATGGCGCCGTCACATTAATAGAAACCGTTGAAAACGCTAAATATTTCACGCCAGCCAACCCCAGAAAACTGGCCTATGTGACGCAAACCACATTATCTGTGGATGATACGGCGGACATTGTTAAGGTGCTGCAGGAACGCTTCCCACAAATTGTCAGCCCGCACAAAGAAGATATTTGCTACGCCACCACCAATCGCCAAAGGGCGGTGAAGGCAGCTGCCGTGCAGGTTGAGCGCATGATTGTGGTTGGAGCGCCCAACAGTTCCAATTCTCTGCGTCTTGTGGAAGTTGCTGAGCGCGCCGGCTGCCCCAAGGCTATTTTAGTGCAGCGGGCGGCCGATATCCCGTGGCAGCATTTCAGCTC